>DAOTCE010000016.1 GCA_035452965.1 Candidatus Paceibacterota bacterium
GCTTTGGGGGCCAGCTCTGCTCGGCTGTGAATAACTTTGGAGACGGTATCAGGGTTAAGAGCGACTGTGCATCGGCCGCATCGGGAAGCAATCCCAACTGCTTCAGTTCGTCGTCAAACCGGCTTTCCGACAGGAGCACCCCGTTGCGGTTGAACGCATAAGTTTCCCCGCTGGCGCCGGACCGCGCCGTGGCCAGGATGCGCGTGAAGTCCTGTTCCGGCAGGATGCGCAGAGCCAGCACCGCGATGACCTGTTGATCCGCCGAGCGGATGGGGGCAGCGGCGAACATCATGGCTTGGCGCGAGCGCATTGTTCCCGTCGCGTCTGGCAGCAACCCGGGCGCGGAGAACGGGGGTGTCACGATCGCATTGCCAGCAAAGCAGTTGGCAAGCTGCTCCGCGTATTCAGGCGGAGACCTTGCCCCGACGAAGTCATCCCGCCCAGCCGCCAACACGACCAGATTGGCATCCAAAACGGCGTAACCGCTGAAGCCGCGCCCCTCCTCCGCGGGTTTGAGATTCTCCCGCAATGTGGCGAATTCCGGGGCGCCAACCAGCACAGCTTGTGAGGCGCCTTGTTGGCTGGCGCGCCGCAACAAGGCTGCGGTGAGCGTCCGCACGTGTTCGTCCCCGGCCAGCAGTTCGGCCTGGGACTTCATGGCGGCGGCCCAGGCCCGAAGCGCTTCCGCGTTGGCGTCCCGGACGACTTTGAGGTTGTCCGCGATTTCAGTTCGCATCGCGCCTTCCATCCGCGCCCGCAACCATACGCCCACAAAGGCAAGCATCGCCGCCGCCAGTAGCGGCCAAACCCACAATTGCCGGCGGAGAAAGCTTTGCTCGCGAACTCCCGTCACGGTGGCGGTCGGCCTGGGTAAATTTCTATGTCCAGGTTCAGCCATACGCGCGAGTCATGGTGGTCATTATGTTGTGATCAATGCGGCTGCTGGATGCGCACGGTCATTTGCTCGGCAATCTTTGCTGCGGTTTGCTTCACGTTCTTATCAAGGTCATTTCCCGCCATGACGAAACGAATAGCGGCGCCATAAGGACTGAAGACCAGCGTAGGAGCGGCGCCCGGCATCTGGCCGCTGTTCGCGTCCGTGGTGACCTCGTACAGCGGCTTGGGCGGGCCTTGTGAGAGGTTATCAATGGTGGTGACCACTTGGAGGTCAGTCGCCCCCTGGCCGAAACCGATCATGGCACGGCGCAGGCGATTGCCTTCCTGGACCTCCGTAAAGAGGCCGCGCACACACCACCCTTCACCCGGAACCGGACGGCCAGCCGGCAGCCGCAGGGCGTTATACCCGGCCTTCGACAATTCCTTGACGAGTGAATTGGCCATCAGGTCCACGATCTGCTGGGCGCGCGCGGCCGGGTCACTGGAGGCACCGGAGAGCCGCTGCCCGATCCGACCGACGGGACCAGGGCGGCCAGAGAGCATGCCATCCTCGTGCTTGACGACCCCGATTTCGAAGTCGGTGACGTAAACGACCACGGGCTTTGCGGCGGGCGGCGGGGCAAACTCCCGTTCAGACGTGACGTGGGCGCTCTTGCAGCCGAGTGCGCATAGACCAACCAGTGTCAGGATACAAGTCAGGGATAGAATGCCCCTCATAGGTTCAGGCAACAGGTTCAGGCCCCTTTTCCGGCAGGTGGGCTTGGGCAGGTTGAACTCCCTTTCGTTCAGCGAGGCGCTGCAGCACCACGAAGAACGAAGGCACCAACGGCACGGCCGGGGAGCTTGAGGCCATCATGCTGGTGGATACGGCAGTGACGGTGCCAAGCAACGCCAGGATGATCGCTGCTGGCGTGATCCAGCCCTCGCATTGGCCCGTGAGGACGAAATAGACCAGAATATTCCCCAGAGCGAAGGTGAAGTAGTTTGAACTGCCCAAGAGCTTCTCCTGGCAGGGCATCGCCGCCCATTCAAACTCCATCCCCGGGCTGGTTGCGAGCAGGGCGGTTGCTTTCATGTGGTTCCCTTTGTTCTTCTGGTTTGATCTGCGTTGCCCACTCTTCCGAACTGGTAAGCCGCCTATTCCCCCGGATCGTAGCCCCGGTTGTCGCCGTGTCCAGTTTGATTTATGGTTCTTCGCGGATTTCCTGGCAACCCCGATAGCGAATCATCGTCCCGCACTCCCTTTCTTGCCTTCAGCACTCCCGCCGGACGGGCGACGGTGCCATAAAGGCGGTCGCACCCGGTCGTTGGCTCGCGGTTGGCTGGACGATGGCTCGTTAGTGCGGTCGGGCTACGGTGTGTATCCCATGGGGAGCGCTCCCCATGGGATACACACCGTAGCACCACCGTGCCGCCACCGTATCTCCAAGCCAGGGGTGCCAGTGTCAGAAAGGACTGGAAGAGGCAGGCAGGCAGCTTGACTGTCCCAAATATGGACAGTGTGCGGATGAAAATCACCGTTGGCACCTCCCAGGAATCCCTGATGAACCCGACTTGTGGATGAATCCCGGCCCGGCGCATTCCCTGCTCCCTCAGTTTCTCCTTCCGGCAGAAATCACCGGTCCCATTCGCATTACCCGAACGCCCCCGTAAAATAGCGGAGAGTTCAGCCGGTGGTGAGCGAGTCGCAAGCCGGAGGTATGCCGAAGGACTGGCATCGTTCAGGACGCTACTTCAGGGTTCGAAGCGCTGGCCCCGATAAGTAAAACCTGGGTGTTTTGTTGGTGCAGCTACCTGTCGAGAATAGGAGGCGGAGCGGGGAGGTTATGATAAGCTTCAATGACCGCCGGCAGGTCCCAGCGACGGGCCTCATCGGACCGATGAACCACAGTCACGCCCTTGGGAGCCTTGAGCAGCGGACGTGATTTGGGCAGGTGGAGGACAATGTGTTGCGCGGGCTGGCGCCGGGGCGGGACCAGCTTGACCGAAACACCCGCACCTGAGCCGCGAATCCGCAGGCTCATCGGCCCAAAGTGGGTGGGGGCGTTTTCGACGCGGATTTCCCGGCCGGGTTCGAGCCACCAGTCGGGCGCGCCTAAGAGCAGGTGCAGTTCATCACCGCGTTCGTGAAGGAGGGCGTGGCGCAGGAGAAAGGCGAAGTTGGCCGCGCCGGTGGCGTGGGGGATGGTGTCGCTCCAGGCGAACCGTCGTCCGAAGAAGATGCCTTCAGGAAAGGCATGGGTCGCCGTTGAATGCAGCAGGTACCAGTAGAACTCCTCGACAAAGGTGTCGTGCTCGCCCCGAATCAGCGAGGCCATCGTGGTATAGGAGGACATGTACGGGTGGATGGCGGGTTCTTTGGAGCCGGTCCAGCGGATTGTGCCTTCGCAGAAGCCGCCACCGTGCCGCAGCCGTACTTCATCGAGGAGAGCGCCCACCCTGGCGTCGTCCGGCGCAAAGAGCTCGGTTGGCCAGAGGGTCTCGGTGTTCCCCCAGTGCGTGCCCGCCTTTTCCCAACTGGGCGGGAACCACCCGACGCCGGCTTTTTCCCAGGCAGCATCAATGGCGCGGCGATAGTCGTCAGCCTCTTGTTGGTAATGTTGCGCGTCGGCCTGTTCCCCCAGCGCGCGCGCGGCGGCCACGACACAGAGAACACCGCGCAAGTTCCAGAAGTCATAGCCGACGATGTGATGTTTGCCGTCCCAAAGATACTCGCCGTCGGCAAGCGCGTTAGGCAGCACGCCGGAAAAGGGTGAGTCGGCCGGAGCCTCGCGGCGGGCACGCAATGCCCAGTCGGCGGCACGGCGCATCTGCGGGTAGGCCTTCGCGAGCCAACCGCGGTCCGCAGTGATCTGGTAGAACTGCCAGAGGGTCCACAGCGCCTGGCCATTGGCGTCGAGTTGGGCTTTCTGCGTTTCAAACCGGCCATCGGGGCGTTGAGCGCGCAAATAAGCAGCGGCGGTCTTGCGGGCAGCGTCGAAGAGTCCGGCCTCTTCGAGTTCAAGCATCTGGTAAGCGCCATCGCGAAGGTAGAACTCATCATAGAAGCCCTCCCCGCCATGGAGCACGCCCAGATCGCTGGCAAGCAGTTGGCAGACATGCGCCGCGCGGAGGGCTTGGGTGGACTTCTCACATGGCACTTCGATCCGCGTGGCTTTGGCCATCAGGTATCGCCAGTAATGCACCGTGCGGTCCAACCAAAGCTTGGGTTTCTCGTGGTCGAATGCCGCAGCCCCGGAGACCGCCCTAAAAGGAACGCGACAACAGGTCTCCGCGCTGCGGCCCGGCGCCAGTGACGCCCGCCAGTCGGCCGGTGCGGGAGCGTTGGTGGCGACCAACTCGAACCGCACGCGCGCCTCGATCAAGGTTTGGCCCAGGTTGGTTGCCTTGACGCGGACCCAGTTCAGGAAATTCTCGCCTTCGGTGGGCCAATCGTAGGCGGCGCGCCAGTCCTTCACGCTCGGGAGCGGCGTCGCCCAAAGAGTAAACTCATAGCGCACGGTGTCTTCTTCGGCAGCCAGCAGCACGATCGGGAGCCAGCCATCGAGCAGCGTCTTGGTTTGCGCGCGGCTGAGGGGCCTCAGGCTCCTTCCGCACAAGAGGCGCAGCCTGTCCTTGTCCGCGAGCAGCAACTCATTCTGGGGCGTGACGCGCGTGCCGTCCTTGTAGTCCTTAAGCCCAATGACGCTCCACGAGTTCTGGAAGTAGTCGAACGGTTCCTCCTCCGCCAGGGCAGCCATGTCCGCGCCGGCGAGTTGCGCGACAATCAGGAAAAGCCAGTGAAAACGGAAAGCAGGTTGTGCGAGTTTCATAATCAGATCCGGCCGCTACGCCGCAGTTCCCGCGCGAACCGGCGCTCCAAGTACCGGTGCGCGGTTGACTCAGCGGCGGCATTTTGCAACGCTCCTGCCGCCTTGCACAACAACGAAAACTCCTAGTCGTGGAAATCAAAAAAGCCATCATCACCGCCGCTGGCCAGGCTCAGCGGACACTTCCCCTGCAAACGCTCGTAGGCCGCGACGGCGTCACCAAAACCGCGCTACGGATCCTGATTGAGGAGATCCTCGCCGCGGGCATCGAGGAGATCTGCGTCGTCACCTGCCCGGGAGACCAGGCACCCTACGCCGCCGCGGCGGGCGGCCAGGGGGGGCGGCTGCGCTTTGTCGAACAGAGCGCGGCCAAAGGCTACGGCCATGCGGTGTTCTGCGCGCACGAGTTTGCCGGCAGCGCACCCTGCCTGCTCCTGGTGGGCGATCACCTCTATGTCACCGGCGGCAAGAAACGCGCCGCGCAGCAACTCGTGGAGATTGCGGCCACCGAGAACTGCTCCGTGTCCGCCGTGCAGGCGACCCACGAAAGCAAGCTGCCGTACTACGGGACAGTGGGCGGGCGGCTGGTCGCGGGGCGCAAGGGGCTGTACGAGGTGTCGGAGGTGATCGAGAAGCCCACGCCCACCGAAGCCGAGCAGCGGCTGATCGTCGCCGGCCTGCGCGCCGGCCACTACCTGTGCTTTTTCGGCATGCATGTCCTGACACCGACAGTGATGGACCTGCTCGCGGAGGAAGTGGCACGGGCAGGCGGGCGCGGCGTGCAACTCACCACCGCCCTGGCCAAGCTCGCCAGGCGGGAACGCTATCTGGCCTGTGAACTGGAGGGGCATCGCTACGATATCGGCGTCAAGTATGGCCTCCTCACAGCCCAGTTGGCGCTGGCGCTGGACGGGCAGGACCGCAATGAGGTGTTGAGCAGCCTGGTGGAATTGCTGGCGCGACGGGGAATGAACTAACATGCCGGACCTGATTCAAATCATCACGGCCAGTGAGCCGGCGCTCCGCAATCAACCGCTCGACGCGGCCTGCGCCGGGCTGGCCACGGACGACCTGCTGAAGGAGTGCGCCAGGCTGGACGATTTTCGTCGGTCCAGCGAAAACCTCTACGAGCGCGTTCGCGCCCTGTTCTTCCTCTACGCCATCCACCGTTTCCACTTGCCCCAGAAACTCGAAGCCGCCGCACGTTGTGCGCGCCAAAGCTCACGCTCCCTCATTCCTTTCAAAGGCTACGAACACCTGTTGCAGCGCCGGTTTGAGGAGGCAATTGATCACCTCCTGTCCGTGCAGCAGGCCGAAGGGCCAAGCGACGCCATCTCGAGCGCGCTGGCCGCGGCCTACCACCGGCTGGGTTTTCAAACGCTAGCCGACCAGGTCCGCCGCAGCGTGCGTTCGGTGCGCGGCAACCAGTGGATGTTCCGCATGGGGCACCCAGCCGACCATCCGCTGCGCTTGCGGCCGGAACTGCTCCGGCCCAATCCGGCCGACGGCACTTATCCCATCCTGCGCGAATGCACCCCCGTGCGCATGGACCTGACTCACTGCGGCTGGAGCGATATCTTCTTCCTGGGGATGGATTTCCCCGAGGGCGCCAAGGTGTTGAACGTCTCGATTGACCTGGGGATACACGGACGCGATGCCGCCCCGCGCCCGCCAGTCGAGGCTTACTTGCGCGTCATCGAGGAGCCGTTGCTCCGCCTGGTGAGCGTTGACCTTGGCGCGACGGCGGACATCACGAACCTGGCTGAGGTGTTCGATTTTGCGAAGGACTATCTCGGCCTGCTCAAAGGGGCGGTGATCGCGGCAGGCATCGTGCCACCCGGCATCGAGGGCTCTGGCCAGAGCCTGGCCGAATTGCTGGCGCGGGTCGTCGGCCAGGGCCGCGGCCTGGAAATCGTCAGCAACGTGAATAATATTCCCAAGGGCTCGCGCCTGGCAGTCTCGACGACGCTGTTGGCCGCGCTGGTCAGCGTGTGCATGAGAGCCACGGGCCAGGCGGCCTCGCTTACCGGCCAGCTGCAGGAGCACGAACGCCGCCTGGTGCTGGCGCGGGCGTTGCTCGGCGAATGGCTCAGCGGCTCCGGCGGCGGCTGGCAGGATTCGGGCGGCGTTTGGCCGGGGATGAAGCTGATTGAAGGCGTGCTGGCTGGCGAAGGCGATCCGGAGTTCGGCGTCAGCCGTGGCCGGCTCATGCCGCAACACCGTATCCTCGACCAGGAGGATGCTTCAGCCGAAACACGGCGCAGGCTGCAGGAGAGCCTCGTCCTGGTCCACGGCGGCATGGCACAGAATGTCGGGCCAATCCTGGAAATGGTCACCGAGAAGTACCTGCTGCGCTGTGAAGCGGAATGGAAGGCGCGCCAGAGCATGTTGGGCATACTTAACGAGATCCTCGCCGCCCTTCGCAGCGGTGATGTGCCCCGCATCGGGGCCGCGACCACCCGGAATTTCCGCCAGCCCATCCAGGCCATTATCCCATGGGCGACGAACTACTTTACCGAGACGCTGATTGCGCGGGTAGTGGCGGAATTTGGCGAGGGCTTCTGGGGCTTCTGGATGCTGGGCGGCATGTCTGGCGGCGGGATGGGCTTCATCTTCTCGCCCGAGCGGAAAGCGCGCGCCCAGGAGCGCTTGCAGGAGATTATGTCCGCCACCAAACGCGAGCTCCAGCATGCCCTGCCGTTCGCCATGGAACCTGTGGTCTATGACTTTGCCATTAACGAGCGCGGCACGTTCGCCGACCTGCTCGAAGGCGAAGCCGCGCTGATGCCGCCGGCGTATTACACCCTCCTCGCCCCCGCGCTGCTGCGCCAGGATCGCCACTCGCTTTCGGTGGCCCGGCGCGCCGAATTGGATAAGTTTGGCGCGGCCTGCCGAAACCGGCCCGAGTTGCGCGGGGTAGTGCAGGCACTCTTCGATGTCATGCTGCCGCGCGGCAAGGCGGAAACGGCAGCCGACCAGTCTCTTGCCATGTTGCTGGACCAGCACGGCTTTGACCGCGTTCAGCATGAGCAAATCCGCGCCGATCTCAAAGAAGGCCGCATTGGCCTCGCCCAGAACCGCCTGCCCACCAGCGCGGTCATTGAGGACGTGCAGGAAAACGATGTCGCCGACCTTTCGAATCTCGATGCAGGGACCGCGGACCTGGCATCGGTTGGACGCGCTGCGTTAAGGAATGGCGAATTGGCGGTGGTGACGCTTGCCGCCGGCGCTGGCAGCCGCTGGACCCAGGGCGCCGGGGTGGTAAAGGCCCTGCACCCGTTCTGCAAGTTGGCGGGGCGCCATCGCACATTCATCGAAACGCACCTGGCCAAAAGCCGGCACATATCGCGCCAGGTCGGCATGGCTATCCCGCATGTCTTCACCACGAGTTACCTGACTCATGCGCCAACGGAGGAGTTCCTCGCCCGGCAGGATCGTTATGGTTACGAGGGACCATTGTTTCTGTCGCCCGGCAAATCCGTGGGGCTGCGAATGGTCCCTACCGTCCGGGATCTGCGGTTTGTCTGGGAGGAAATGCCGCAACAGATCCTGGATGAGCAGCAGCAGAAAGTGCGGGAGAGCCTGCGACACGCCCTCATCAACTGGGCCAGTGCCGCGGGTGAAGCCAGCGACTATACGGACAACCTGCCCCTGCAATGCCTGCACCCGGTCGGGCACTGGTACGAAGTGCCAAACCTCATGCGCAACGGAGTTCTGACCCGTTTGCTGGCGGAGCGCCCGTCACTGAAGTATTTGCTCCTGCATAACATAGACACGCTCGGAGCGGATGCAGATCCCGCCCTCCTGGGCTGGCACATCCGCAGCGGGGCCTGCCTCACCTTCGAGGTGATAACCCGCCGCCTCGAAGACCGTGGCGGCGGATTAGCGCGCGTGAACGGCCAGGTGCGCCTCGTCGAGGGGCTTGCCATGCCGCGCGAAGAGGCCGAGTTCGCCCTTAGCTACTACAACTCGAATACGTGCTGGATTCACCTCGACAAGCTGCTCGCCGCCTTTGCTCTCGCCCGGGCTGACCTGGCCGACGCGGATAAGGTCACCAGCGCCATCCGCACCCTCGGGGCAAAGATGCCGACTTACATCACGCTTAAGGACGTGAAGAAGCGCTGGGGGCATGGACAGGAAGATGTCTTTCCCGTGACCCAGTTCGAGAAACTGTGGGTGGACATGACCTCCCTGCCGGAAGTGGAGTCGCGCTTTGCGGTTGTCCCCCGCCTGCGGGGCCAGCAACTCAAAGACCAGGCCCAACTCGATGGGTGGCTGCGCGACGGCTCGGCGGCCTATGTCGAAAGCCTGTGCGAGTATCAGGATTGAGGCTGCCCCGGGCGGGCTATTTAACCGCGCCCTTCGCGTCCGCAAGCCGCCATTCCGAGTCCTGCCGCAGGTAAACCGTCTGCGTCGGAAAGGCAAAGTTGATTCCCTCCGCATCGAAGCGCCGTTTCAGTTCCAGGTTCAACTGCTGGAAGCCCTCTGCGTATTCTCTGGCGTCAGTCGAGTTCCACCAATGCACAACGAGGATGTTCAGGGAAGAACTCTCGAACTTGTTAAAGCTAACCATCAAGTCAGCGGTCTTCGGGTGCGGCCGGTAAATCTCGTTGATAATTCGCATCGCCAGCTCCACCCGCTCGGCCGGAGTGTCGCAAGTTACGCCAATATTCATCACGGTCTTGATATTAGGCCGCTTGCTGACGTTCACGATCGTGGCGTTCGCCATGGTCTTGTTCGGGATCGTCACCAGATACCCGTCCAGGTTCCGCACCCGGGTGCTGCGCAGGCCGATAACTTCGACCGTGCCATCCACGGCATCAAGTTGAATACGGTCCCCGACCCGGAAGGGCTTGTCCGCGAAGATCATCACCGCGCCGAACAAATTGGACAGCGTGTCCTGCGCGGCCAGGCCGACCGCCAGCCCCCCGATCGACAATGAAGCCAACAGGCCGGTAATATTCATGCCCAGGTTTTGGGACGTCACCAGCACCGCCACCACCAGGACAAATATCTTCAGGCTCTTCCGAATGATGGGAAACAGTTGGTGGTCCACCATTCCTTCGTGGGTCGCCTCTGTGCGCTGCTGCCAAAAACCGACCAGGACATCAACAAACTTGACCGCGACATAAGTCAGCGAGCACGCCACAACGATCTTCAGACCGTTGGAGATAAACTGGGCGGCCCATTGCGGCCAGGCGAAAAGCCGCAACCCCACGTAGAGGAATATCACGAAGGCGATTACCTTTACCGGCCCACTGAGCAATTCCAGGATAAGATCGTCCAGCTTGGTCTCCGACTTGGCCGCCCATTTCTTCAACCGCCCCTGGATTAACCTGTCCAGGAGCTTCGACACATAGAACGCCAGCAGCACATATATCAGGAAAGCCAGGTACTGCCACAGAGGATTGCCCATCACCTTGAGCTTCAAGCCCGGCAAAAGGTCTAATCCGAAGGTGAGCCACACTTTAGGTCCTCCCGCTCCTGTTGCTGGAGCCGCGCCTTCCGCCTCCAGCGCGGCAGCGCATAGCGGCATCGCCGTCAGGGACACGACCACAGCCCCCAGCCACGCTGCCTTTCCGATCCAATACTTCAATAACTTCATTCCCCAATTGATAAGACCCGTTCGAACCAAAGCCAAGCGCGGAAACTCAGCCACGTCCGGATCGGAAGAGCCGAGTCTCAATGCGGCTCAGGTTTGCGGGCGCGCCGAGCGCGAACTACCGCCGGCCGGGCTTGAATTTTCCCGCCTTTTGTGTGTTCTTTGCGGGTGCTCAGGACGATTCGCAAGGCCGAGTATGCGGAGTTGGTGACGCTGTTCTTCCTCCAGGGAGCCTCGCTGGGCATGTGGGTGGTGCCGCTGAGCACGGTGCTCGATGCCCACGGGCTGCACGCCATCAAACCGTTTGCGTTCGCCACCACGGCCCTGGCCGCGTTCGTTTCGCCGCTGATCTTCGGCGCCATGGCGGATCGGCGGGCTTCGCCCGTGATTGTCCTCCGTGGTCTGGCACTGGCCACGGCGGCGGCGATGGCGCTGGCCTGCACAGCGATTAAGCTGGGCTGGAGTCCCTGGCTCGTGCTCTCGCTGATCCAACTCCACGCGCTTTGTTCGTCGCCGACGTTCAGCATTTCCTCGACGATCGTCTTTGCGCGCCTGGTGGACACGCAGAGGGAGTTTGGCCCTATCCGCGCCATGGCTACGCTGGGCTGGATGAGCGGCTGCTGGCTGGTCAGCGCCTTGGGCGCGGACACGTCTCCGCTGGCCGGTTATAGCGGCGCAGTGCTGTGGGTGCTGGTCGCCGGGTTCACCTTCTTCCTGCCCGCGTTGGCTGTACCCCCGGCAACCGCGCACCTGACGTGGTACGAGCGGCTGGGACTGGACGCGCTCACGCTCCTGAAGAATCGCGACCACCGCGTCGTCTTCATCACCTCGGCGCTGGTCTGCATTCCGCTGGCGGCCTTTTATCCGTATGCGCCGCCGCACTTGCGCCAACTCGGCCTGGTGCACACGACCGCGTGGATGACCCTTGGCCAGATTACCGAGGTCATCGCCATGTTCGGCCTCGGCGCGCTGCTGCTGCGGTGGCGGGTGAAATGGATCCTGGCTGCCGGCCTGGCGTTTGGCGTGTTGCGATTTGCCTTAAGCGCAATGGACGGTAAGACGTGGGTCCTTGCCGGCGTGGCGCTGCACGGGGCGTCCTACACGTTGGTCACAACCACGGCACAGATCTATCTCGACCAGCGTGTCCCCGCCACTTGGCGCGCGCGGGCGCAGGCGCTGCTATCGCTGATGAACAACGGCTTCGGCAACCTGCTGGGCTACCTGGGCACCGGTTGGTGGTTCAACGTCTGCACGCAATCGTCCACCACGCAATGGACGTTGTTTTGGGGCGGCCTCACCGCAGCCGTCGGGCTCGTGATGGTCTACTTCCTCACCGCCTACCACGGATTAGGCTCGGGCCTCCTGCGCGCCAGTCGGGACCGGCCGCCGGCCTGAGTATGCCCCCCCCGGACACGCCTTACTTCTGAATCTTCCGCAAATCGAAGCCCGGCGGCCGCTCGTACGCCGGCACGACAGCGGCGAAAGAATCCAAGCCGAGATAGTAGCCAGTAGATTGGTCTGACTTGCCTCTGCACTCCAGGCGCAAGACATGCGTGCCGGCGCCGAGCTTGTGCACACCCCAGTGGTCCGATTGCCGCCGGGTCTCCGCGCTGTAAAGGTCCACCACGGCTAGTTCTTTGCCGTCGAGGGTGACGCGGTAGATGCCGTAGTCATGGGAGTGGATGAACTTGCCCCACAGATGCGCCGTGAAGTCCTTGCTCAGTTCAAACGCACATTCCACCCAGCCCTTGTCATCCTTCGGGGTGAAGAACAGTTGCTTGCCCTCCTTTGAGATGCCCGGCAAATCCTGCACCTGGATCGGGTGATCTGAGTGCCTGGCGGTTGGCACCGCCTTCCAGCCCGTGAGCAACTGCATCGTTTGCTCGGCCAACCGCTCCGGCCCGGGCGGCAGCGCAGGCCAAGGCTTGTGCGGCTCGGTCTGGTACCAGAACGCCACTGAGGACATCAGGTCATCGCGCTCAATAAACCCGCTCCCTTTGCCATCTGGGAACTCCTGTGAGCCTTTGTGTTCGATCTCCACGCGCAGTGATTTTCTAAAGGGCACCGGGTCGGGAAGATGAAAGCGGTAAACCGAGCCGCGGTTGCCGGGTGCGTACCCCTCCCAAAGCGGCACGCCGTAGTAAGGTCCGTCATGCGGGCGGAAACCCCAGCCATCGCAGAAGTAGTCCTCCGTACCCGTCCCGCGCAGGCGCGGCTCGACCTCCCCATCAATGAAAAAGAAATCGTCGCCCTCGCCGTACCAGCCGGAAGACACGTTCTGAACGCTCTGCACGGTGCCCACGTAGTGGCCGCGGCCCTCGATGTCAGCCAGCAGGTAGTTGCGGCCCATCACGCAGGGGTGCTCCTGGCGGTACATGGCATGGAAGTAAACGGTGTTCTTCGGCAGCGACTTATACTGCTGCCAGTCGAGGTAGTAGTAGAAAGCGTCGCAGCGCTTATCGCTTTCGTTGGTAACGGTAATGCGCGCCGATTTGCGGAAGGGCATGGGCCAATAGCAGTTTCGCCCGCGGCCGTCCGAGGAGACCTTGATCGGCAGCGAAACGAAAGACTTGTCCAACCCGTGGCCGATGCCGAAGAAGTCCCCGATGGGACACTCGACGCTGGGGTTCTTCTCTCCATCCCAGTAGATGCGCAGCGTCAGCAGCCGCGAATAGAACGGCGCCTGGTGGGCGATGGTGTTCCAGAAGTGCGCGATCATGCCGGGGCCCCTGAGGTCCGCCAGCACGAGCGTGCCACCGGGCTCGATCGGGCGCGCGTCCGCGTTCCCGTTGCGCCAATCCTTGTCGCACGACGATGCGCGCATGGACTCGAAATTCTTGAGTTGCTCGAGCCCTGCCAGCGAATTGCCAGGTGATAGTTGAGCCGTTGCCTGTGCGCAGAAAGCCAGCGCGAGTCCCAAACCTAAAATGCGTGTGTTCATTGTAATGTCGTGGTTAGAGTCCGATTGCGTTCGGGCGCCCATATACCCGGTTCCGCAAACCAAAGCGAGCGGAATTATCTCGTCAATTTGCACGCGGTCGCTAGGCTGCATGGCAGCCTTATGAATACCGAGCAACTCTACCAACAGCGCCTTAACCGTTACATCACGGCCATGCGCAACGAGAAGCCGGACATGATCCCGCTTCGACCCTTTGTCGCCGAGTTCACCGCCAAGTACGCCGGCTACACCTGCCAGGAGGTCGCGCACGACTACAACAAGGCCTTCGAAGCGGCCATCAAGACTGCCAAGGATTTCGGCTGGGAAGCAATCGTGCCGAACATGGTCTATGTCTGGACGGGGCTGGCGCAGGCGGTGGGGCTGCGCTATTACGGCATCCCCGGCATCAACATTCCCCACACGACGGGTTTCAACTACATCGAACCGCCCGAAGACCAGGCTTGGATGCGCGCCGATGAATACGATGCGCTCATCGCCGATCCCACCGCCTTTCTATACAACGTCTGGCTCCCGCGCGTATCCACCGAGGTCAGCAAGATCGGCCAGCCCGCCACTTACCGGAATAACCTATCGTTTGTGAAGGGCGCGATGGCCATGCTTTCCTACTTTTACGCCTTCGGGCCCCAGGTCGCGCGGATGCGCTCCGAGTGCGGCACCGCCTCCGCCATCTCCGGTATCTTCAAGGCGCCGTTTGACATTCTCAGCGACAAGCTTCGGGGCTTCGTTGGCCTGACGATGGACATGGCCACCCAGCCGCAAAAAGTCCGCCAAGCCTGCGAAGCGCTCATGCCTCACCTCTGCCACGTGGGACTGACCACCGCCGACCCGGGAAAGCAAGTCCCCATCGGCTTCTGGATGCACCGCGGCTGCGTGCCGTTCATCAGCCCGAAGACCTTCGCCTCGCACAACTGGCCCACGCTCAGGCCGATCATCGAGGAGTTCTGGAAGAACGGCCACCAGACTCTCTTCTACGCCGAAGGCAAGTGGCATCATCACTTCGACGCCTTCCGCGAGCTGCCCGACCGCAGCATCGTGTTCCACTGCGACCAGGACGACATCTTCCACGCCCACCGCAAGCTGCACGACAAGTTCGCCCTTAGCGGCGGCATTCCCAATGTGCTGCTCAGCTATGGGAAGCCGGACGAAGTCCGCGCCTTCTGCCGACGCGTGATTGACGAAGTCGCCCGCGACGGCGGCTACATCATGGACGCCGGCGCCATCATGCAGGACGACACCAGCATCGAGAACCTGCGCGTCATGACCGACACCGCGCGCCAATACGGCGTCTATGCGGCCGGCAGTTACCAGACGCCGACTTCGATGCCCCCCTGCGACCTGCCTTCGACCGCCGGGGATCGCAAACAGATCAACGGCATGCTCGGCCAGCCCGCGCCGCGCGTGCGGCCCGGCGTCTGTTTCTCATGGGAAGACCGCGTCAAGGACCTGCCCGAGATCACCGGCAGCCCGGAGCTCATCCGCAAGATCTGGGAAGACATTGATGGCTTCGGCAACATGTACATCTGGCAACTTCTCCTGAGCTTCTGATCCGGCCAAAGGAAACTGATTCAGTACAACCACGCACTACACGAAACACCAAGCGGTATCCCCTCTTCGTGTGGTTCGTGGTCACCCCGCGCTGCGATGGCCGCATCGCGATGGTCTTCGCTGCCAGCCTTCGCGGTCAATCGCCTCAACTGCCTCCTCGGCACGGGTGCTCTCCCACTGGGAACCAGCGGAGACGCCTTTTGCTGTTGCTTGCCAAGCCGCCCGGGGGCACTTTGGCTGCAGCCGGAGCAGCGTTGCCGGAATAGTGTTCTTCAGCAGAGACCAACCGAGCACCAATCCGGATCAACGCGTAACGCTTCCAGGACGTTTAACGAACCAACTGCTTATGAGGAAGAACGCCACCATGTCAGCGGGAGACCGGGCGAAGCGCCCACCGAGACTATCGCGCACGCCGACGCCCAAGGTGCACCCCGTCGTGATATACCCATTCCAGCAGCCGGATGAATACTCCAACCTGCAGGCCCTGTATCGGCTCGTCCGGCGTTTGAGCACAGACAAGGACCGCTACGCCCGCCCGATCACGGTGCTGGATCGCAAGACGCACTATGCCCTTCAGGGACAGAAGGCGTATCGGGATTTTCGGCGGAACACCCTGACGCGGTGCTCGGACGTTCTGGACGTCTGGGCGGTGGATACCTGCCAGATGTGGTACTGCGGATTGGGGGCGGCGTTTGAAAGGGGCCGGGAACATGATGTGTATTGGCTCATCCCCGGGGACTTCAATTACGGCACCAAGACCGGGCAGCATGTCCTGAGTCGGCTGCACGATCTTCCGGAAATCATCCTCGAACTGGACCAGGACTTGTGCATTGGCGAAATCGCCACCGACCACAACGATTCCAAGCAGCTCATTGACACTTACGGCACGTTTGCCTTGCTCTACAATTGGTTCCCGGTCGAAGCGCAGGAAATCCGCGGGTACACCGAGCGGCCCCGCTCCGAGTTTCTCGCCATCCGCCACGGTTTTTTGGAGGAGGCGTTGCGCCACCGGTGGTATCCCTACGAACAAACCGTGGTGATGCTCCTGGAAGCGGTCTTCGACAAAAGGGGCATCAGCCGTTTCTCGGTCGGGAACATCTCGGACTTGCCCGAAGGGCGGGAATCGCTGGCCTCGGCGATGCAGCAGGTCGAGCGGACTGAGCGGGTGCTGAAGGCGGTTTGGCGTGAGCACCACCAGACCAATCCAGACTGGATCGAGCAGTACCGGCGTCTGGCAGCCACCTCGAACCAGATCCGCCACACCGCGCTCACCATTCTGCAAAACCTGCTGGGCTGAGGTATGCGTGCATTTGCTTATCACAAGCCGCTCCGGGCAATTAACTTCATCTGCCATGCGCCGCAAGCCAAGGCCGTTACCCTGGTCGGCGATTTCAACCAATGGGACCCCGCCTCGCTGCCGATGAAACAGATGCCCGACCGTTCGTGGCTGCTCACGGTCGAATTGAAGCATGGGCACCATCGCTACGCCTTCCTGGTGGATGGGGTCCTGACCCTTGACCCCCACGCCCAAGGCGTCACCCGCAACGACAAAGGGGAACGCGTTTGCCTCGTGCCGGTGAGTTGAAGCCAGCCGGCCCTTCTCTCGGCAGGGGGGAGCGTGTATCACGTCACTCGACTCGCTAATTGCGGGCACCCCCGCCTGGCGGGCGACGCCGACGGTAGGTTGGTCGAACGCTGGCACTGGCCTGCGGCTGGCTGGGGGATGGCTTGTTAGTGCGGTCAGGCCCCGGTGTGTATCCCATGGGGAGCGCTCCCCATGGGATACACACCGGGGCACCATCATCCCGTCACCGTAACGTCAAGCCAACGGTGCTGGGGTCAGCGGGAACTGGAAAGGACTGGCAGGCAGCAACATTGTCCAAAATATCGACAGTGCAGGGGTTGGAGTTTCGGAAGGCCTATCCAGTTCCAGGAGGGGAGCAATGCGGACCTTGTATTAACTGCGCCACGGTCATCAGGGATATCCGGGTGAAACCCACCGCTGGAACATCCCGGAAATCCCAGATGAACCAAAATTAACGCTTGCCTGTCCGTAACCCGCTGCCTATATTGCGCGCTCTTTTGAAAGAAAGCTAAAGACTTATGCGACGTCCAAAAGGTGTCAAAACCAAGAAGTCCGTGGCCAAGCGGTTCAAGATCACGGCCGGCGGGAAAGTGGTGCGCCACAGTGCCGGCCGGCGGCACTTGTGCCAGTCCAAGGGCCCCAAGCGCCGCCGTGGCCTCCGCGGGCCCGCCGCGGTTCACCCGACCGATGAGTATCGCATAAAGCAGAACCTGATGTTCAGCCACTGAACCGCCATCCCCGCTCCACCATCAATTACTTACTAGACCATGCGCGTTACCAACGCCCCAGCTTCCCGCAAACGCCGCACCCGGATGATCCGCGCCGCCAAAGGCTTCCGGATGCGCCGCTCCCGGCTTTATCGCTACGCCTCTGATGCCGTTGACCATGGCCGCGTTTACGCCTACCGTGACCGGAAAACCAAGAAGCGCAATTTCCGCGCGCTGTGGCAAATCCGCATCAATTCTGCCGCCCGCGCCGCCGGCACGACCTATAGCCGCTTCATGGAAGGCTTGAAGGCCGCCAAGGTCGCCCTCGACCGCAAGATTCTCGCAGACCTCGCGGCGACGGACGCCGCGGCGTTTAGCGAGCTAGTCAAAGTCGCCCAAGACGCCCTGAAGACTAAGGCCGCCAAGGCTTGATATTTCGGACGGCCGATTTCCAATCGCCAATGGGCGAACGGGCGACCTGAACTGGTTCGCCCGTTTGCATTTCGGCCACCGGGTGGTGGAAGATGATTTATGGCTGGATTCCTGGACCAAATCGAACCTCTGAAACAGGCGACGCTCGCCGAGCTGCGCAGCGCGCCTAACCTGGCGGCGTTGGAGCTGGCGCGCGTCAACTGCCTTGGCTCGAACGGCAAGTTCACCGCCCTGATGAAACAACTGGGCGGCCTGCCCAAAGAGGAGAAGCCTGCCGCCGGCAAAGCCATCAATAGCGCCAAAGTCGAGGTCGAGGCCGCGCTGGCCCAGCGCCGCGGCGAACTGGAACTCAAGGCGGCGCTGCCTCAGGAGCCGACTGATTTCACCTTGCCAGGCCGCCGCCGCGTGCTCGGAAAGCTCCACCCGCTGACGCAAGTTACCGAGGACATTGTGCGCAGCTTCCGCAAGATCGGGTTCGTCGTGGCCGACGGTCCCGAGGTGGAGGACGATTACCACTGCTTCGACGCCTTGAACACGCCGGCAGATCACCCGGCGCGGGATACACAAGACACCTTCTATCTGAAGCCGGAGCCGGGCGGAACGCCTCCCCTGCTCCTCCGCACCCACACTTCTTCGGTCCAAATCCGGGTTATGGAGAAGCAGCAGCCGCCGGTGCGCATCATCGTGCCGGGGCGCTGCTATCGCCGGGACAACGCCGACGCCACGCACAACCCCACGTTTCACCAGGTGGAGGGGCTTTACGTGGACCGCAACGTAACCGTGGGCGACCTTAAGGGCACGGTCGAGTTTGTGTTCAAGGAATTGATGGGCGAGGAGACGCGCATTCGCTTTCGGCCTCACTACTTCAGCTACACCGAGCCGAGCTTCGAGATTGATTTCAGCAGCCAGGTGACGCGCCGGATGGGCAAGGAATGGCTGGAGATCGCCGGCTGCGGCATGGTGCATCCGCAGGTCCTGGAGAACGTCGGCTACGACTCGGAAGCCTGGACCGGCTGGGCCTTCGGCTTCGGCATCGAGCGCATCGCCATGATCCGCTACGGCATCAACGACATCCGCCTCTTTTACGAGAATGACCTGCGATTTCTCCGGCAGTTCTGACCGCCATGAAAGTTACCTTTAACTGGCTCAAACAATACGTGGAGTTCGACTGGTCGCCAGCCGAACTGGCCGAGCGGCTCACCATGCTTGGCCTGGAAGTCGAAACCGTCCAGAAGCTCGGGGGCGAGTTCGAAGGCATTGTTGTCGCGCAGGTCATCACCAGGGACAAGCACCCCAACGCGGACAAGCTCAGCCTCTGCCGCGTCAACGATGGCCAGGGCGAGCGCCAGATCGTCTGCGGCGCACAGAACTTCAAGGCCGGCGACAAGGTGCCGCTCATCCTGCCCGGCGCCAGCCTGCCGGCCAAGCCGGGCGAGGCGCCCTTCACCATCAAGGTTGGCAAGATTCGCGGCGTCGAATCGCACGGCATGATGTGCTCGCCGCAGGAACTCGGGATGGGAGACGAAGTGCAGGGACTGCTTATCCTGCGTGAGGATGCCAGGGTCGGCCAGCCGTTCGCGGAATACCTTGGCCGGACCGGCAGTGACGTCGTTTATGACTTGGAAATCACGCCCAACCGTCCTGACCTCAACAGCGTAATTGGCATTGCCCGCGAGATAAGCGCTGCGACTGGGAATCCGCTCAGACTGCCCCTGGTGCAGTTCAACGAAGCCGGCCGTCAGGTCGAGGAGTTGGCGCAGGTACGGATTGAGGATCCCGAATTGTGCCCCCGTTATACCGCCCGCGTGATTACTGGCGTCAAGATCGCCGGCAGCCCGGATTGGCTGAAAAGCACCTTGGAGAAAGTCGGCGTCCGCAGCATCAACAATGTGGTGGACGTCACCAACTACGTGATGCTCGAAACAGGCCAGCCGCTGCATGCATTTGACTACCATTTACTGGCCACTGCGAGCGGAGCGGCCTGCCCCACCATCGTGGTCCGCCGCGCCGGCGAGAGCGAGAAGTTCATGACCTTGGACGGCCAGGAGCGCACTTTGACCAGCCAGATGCTCCTGATTGCCGATGAAACCAAGGCCGTCGCGCTGGCGGGCGTCATGGGGGGCCAGAACAGCGAGATCAATCTCAACACGGTGGATGTGCTCCTTGAGAGCGCTTGCTTCAAGCCCCAGAACATCCGGGCCACGTCCAAGAAGCTCGACCTGCGCACCGAATCCTCGTATCGCTACGAGCGCGGGGCCGACGTCGGCATTTGTGATTGGGCCAGCCAGCGCGCGGCGCAGTTGATCCTGGAAACCGCGGGCGGCACGCTGGCGCAGGGCGTCGTGGATGCCTACCCCAAGCCCTTTACCCCCAGGCTAATCAATCTGCGTCACCCCCAGACGGACGCCGTGCTTGGCGTCGTGGTCCCCGTGGAGCGGCAGATTGACTGTTTGCAGCGGCTCGGCTTGGAGGTTGAGACCGCTCCGGGCATCGCTCCGACCACGGGGGTGCGCACGCCCCATGCGACGGCCTTCCGCGTACCCTCATTCCGGGTGGACTTGAAGCGCGAGATTGACCTCATCGAGGAAGTCGCCCGTCTCTACGGCACGGACAAGATCCCCGCCACGCCACCGCGTGGGGCCGTCGGCGCCAACGCCTACGACGCCGTCCACGATCAACTGGCTGAAGCGCGGCGAATCCTGACGGGCCTGGGCTTGTTCGAAACACAAGGACAGACCCTGATTTCCGAGACTGCCGGCAAGCTGGTGGCGGGCGAAGCCCTGGTCGCCCTATCCAATCCCTTGAGCAGCGACATGAACGTGCTGCGCCCGAGCCTGCTGCCATGCCTCCTCGATGCGCTGCGGCATAACGTCAACCGCAAGACCTATGATGCCGCCTTGTTCGAAGTCGGCCGCGTTTTCACCCAAACCGCCGGCCAGCGCCGCGAAGAACGCCGCGTGGCCATCGCCTTGACCGGCCAGCGCAACTCGCTCTTTTGGAGCGGTGGGGAGCGCGAGGCAAAGCTCGATCTCTACGACCTGAAGGGCATGATCGAGGAGTTCCTGGAGCAGTTTGGCCTGCGGGGGATGAACTACGTCCGCCGGGCGGATAGCACGGCGCTCTTCCTGGAGTCCGCCACCGTTCACCTCGGCCGATTTCAGCTCGGCGAGTTCGGCCAATTGCTGCCCCCGCTGGCCAGGCAGTACGATTTGCGCGACGCCGTCCTGCTCGCCGAACTGAATCTCGACCTGCTCCTGGCCCGTCGTAACAACGCCAAGACCTTTCGCTCTCTACCGGCCTTCCCAGCCATCCGCCGCGACGTGGCCATGGTCCTGCCCGAGGCGACTACCTACGACACCATCCTCCAAGTCGTCAAGCAGGCCAAGCCGGCCAATCTGGAGGCAGCCGAACTGTTCGACGTGTTCCGCGGCAAGAACGTTCCCGCGGGGCAAAAGAGCATGGCCTACGCCTTCACCTATCGGCACACGGAGCGAACGCTCACCGACGCCGAAGTCAACGCGGTCCATGAGAAGCTGGTGGCCCAGTTGAAACAGAAGCTGCTGGCCGTCGTGCGGGAGTAGATGCGAAGGCAGCGGCCCCTGTAATAATTCGAACAACCTCAACGCCACGGCTGCTTCAGGGGCGGGCGATAGATTGCGCGGTGCAACTGCAAGCCAGCACCACGGCCAATCCGGTGAATCGCTTCCAGACGAATCTCATCATAGGCCAATGCTATTTGCCTTATCGCATCCTGTCGGTCGGAGCCACAGAACTCCTGCCGTTACCAGGCTTCGGGCTTGACGAAGGGCCTCACTTCGGCTGCTTTATGGCGCAACCACTGACATCATGATGAACATCTTCCTGGTTGCAATTCTGTCTGCGTTGGTCCTGCCCCTGACCGCTCAAACCGCCAAGCCCGTTGTCATCGCGCATCGTGGCGCCAGCGGCTACCTGCCTGAGCACACCCTCGAAGCCAAGGTGCTGGCCCACGCAATGGGCGCGGACTTCATCGAGCAGGATGTCGTGCTTACGAAAGATGACGTGCCCATCGTGATGCATGATATCCAGTTGGACAACATCAGCGACGTGGCCCAGCGGTTTCCCGAGCGCAAGCGGCAAAACGGGCGCTACTACGCCCTGGATTTCACCATCGCGGAACTCAAGCAACTCCGCGCCAATGAGCGACTTAATCCCAAGACTGGCAAGGCCTACTATCCGAATCGCTTTCCCATGAACCGCTCGTCATTTCAGATTTCGACGCTGGAGGAGGAACTGCAGCTGATCCAGGGGCTCAACATGACCTGCGGCCGCGTGGCGGGTATTTATCCCGAGATCAAGCAAGCCGCCTGGCATCGCAAAGAAGGTCACGACATTAGCCGCATCGTGCTCCCGATCCTGCGGCGGTACGGGTACGCGACCAAACAAGATCCATGCTGGATTCAGTGCTTCGAGGCCGACGAGGTCAAACGGATTCGGACCGAGTTGGCCTGGGAAGGGCACCTTCTCCTGCTGCTGCAAGCGAACAGGAAGAATCCGGACGGCAGCAATCGGGAAGCCTGGTTCACGCCCGCGGGCATGGCAGAGCTGGCGCGGTTCGCAGACGGCATTGGCCCGGAGCTCAGCGCGATCGTGTCAGGCAAGTCAAAGGCCGACTGCCAGGTCTCCGACTTCGTCAAGAACGCCCACGCGGCAAAGCTAACCGTCCACCCCTATACTCTGCGCGCTGATGATCTGCCGAAATTCGCCGACTCAATGGACGACGCGCTTGAAATCCTCTTCGTCCAGGCCAAGTTAGATGGCCTTTTCACCGATTTCCCCGATCTGACCGTGCAATGGCTGCGCCGACGAGGAATGCACTGAAGCCCGCGAGACCTATCGAATCCTAGGCAAGAGCACGGTGAACCACGACGATTACGTCAGCGGACGCCAGTTCCGGGACGCGGTCGCGTATTCTTTCTATCCGATTGATCTCCACGACGAGCACGGCGTTCGTCCCAAGCCGCTGGCTGACGGCGTGGTCCCCACCCTCCCGATGGGAGCATTGATTCCGAGGGGCAGCCGCAACCTGGTCGTGGCGGGACGTTGCGTGAGCAGTGACCGCCTGGTCAATTCGGCGCTCCGCTTGCCGGGCTCGTGCATGGCGATGGGTCAGGCCGCAGGCGCTGCCGCCGCCCTCGTCGAACACGGGGCAATCGTCCCTGCGATTTAAGGCGGTTGCCGCAGCGTCACCCGAACACGGGCACGCTAAATCAGCTTCTTGAGCCTTGGGTCCGCGGCCAGCCGCTTGACCAACTCCTTGACCTTTTGCGACTGGCTCTTGTGCGCCAGAAGGGTGGCGTCATCGGTCTGCACCAGGATGGAATCCCGCAGCCCCACGACGGCAATTGGCGTACGCCGCTCCTTGCTTCGCGCGTCGAAGATGATGTTCCGCGCGCCGTCAACGTGAAGGAAATCAGCCACGGCACAGTTGCCCTCCGGGTCAGCCTTGAGGTGCCGGCCCAGCGCGGTCCAGGAGCCAAGGTCGTCCCACTCAAAGGCGCCGTCGGCTACAATGACATTCTGCGCATGCTCCATCAGGGCGTAGTCAATGGAGATGCGTTTCAGCTCCGGATATTCCTTCGCGAGGACCTTGTTCAGCCTGGCGGGGTTGGCTCCCACTTTGAACCAGCGTTGGCAGGCCTGATACATATCCGGCTGGTGCTTTTGCAGGCCCTCGGTGATGGTGACGAATGACCAGATGAACATGCCCGCGTTCCAGCGGTATTGGCCGCTGTTGAGGTATTCGAGCGCCCGGTCGAAATGAGGTTTCTCCACAAACTGCTCGGCGCGGTGGAACGGCGTCCTGTAGGACTTCACCCCCTGCGGCGGCGGCAGAGTCTCACCAACGCGGATGTACCCGTAGCCCGTGGCCGGTTCGGTGGGCTTGATGCCGATGGTGATGATGGCCTGCCCACGGCTCGCAAGGTCAAAGGCGTCCCCCAGAACCTGTTGGAACTTCTTTTCCTCAGGAATGACGTGGTCGGCCGGAAGCACCGCCATAACGCCAGTGGTCGAGCGCGCTCCAACCAGCGCGGCCCCTAGTGTCACCGCCGCGCAGGTATCGCGGCCAATTGGCTCGGCGATGACATTCTCCTTAGGCAACTTCGGCAATTGTTTGCGCACCTCGGGTGCCTGGACCTCGTTGGTGATGATTAGGATGTTTTTGATGGGCACCAGTGGCAGCACGCGATCAACGGCCTGCTGGAGGAATGACCGGCCGCCCAGTAGCGTGAGGAGTTGCTTGGGCCGCTTCTCGCGGCTGACCGGCCAGAAGCGCTCGCCGCGCCCGCCCGCCATGATGATTACGAAACGTTCGTTGGTTTTTGGTTTGGCTTTCATGCTTATTTCACTGGTTTCTGCAGGCGCGCCATGCCTCAATGCGGCGTCCCTACTGTTTGAGGTTCATGGTTTCTTCACTGCCTGAAGGAGGCGTCTGGTGAAAGCGATGACCCGCTCGACTAACTCCGGCGCTGCACCGCACTGGGCAACCTGGTCAACGATGGCGCTGCCCACAACCACCGCCTGGGCGCTCTGTGCCACGCTACTCGCCTGCTCCGGCGTCGAGATGCCGAAGCCGACGGCAACAGGCAAGTCAGTGTGCGCTCGGATCTTCGCGGTCATCTGCGTAATCGTATTGGAGACCTTCTCTTGCATGCCAGTAACGCCCTCGCGCGAAACGTAGTATATGAAACCCGTGCCGCGCTTGACGATCAACTCCATCCGATCGTCCGGCGTTGTCGGCGCCACCAGATAGATGTTGCACAGCCCCGCCTGGCGCATGAACGCTTCGTAGTCGTCGCTCTCCTCCGGCGGCAAATCCAGCACCAGCAATCCGTCCACCCCCGCCCGCGCTGCATTCGCAATGAACCGCTCGACCCCGCAGCGATGGACAAGGTTGAAGTAGATGTAGAGGACAATGGGAATCTGCGACTCCCGCCGGATGGCCGCCACCGTTTCGAGCACCTTGAGCGGGGTGGTGCCGGACTCCAAGCCGCGCTGGGCCGCAAGCTGGTTGACCAAACCGTCCGCGAGCGGGTCGCTGAATGGCACCCCTAACTCCAGCACATCCACCCCCAAGCCATCGAAGGCCAGCGCCAGCCGCCGCGTGGCTTCGAGGTTCGGGTCGCCCGCGCCGATATAAACGATGAAGCCCTTCTGACCTTCCTGCCGCAGGCGGGCGAACCGTTCAACGATACGATTCATTCACCCTCAGAATGCCTGAAGCGCCTTTGTAATTCAACGGTTTTGGCCGCTGCCTTCATGAGGCCGTGCCGTGCACAGCAGGTCAGCCCTACGCGCGATGGTGGGCCACCCAAACCAAGCGCAGTCCTTCCAACGTTAGCAGCGGGTCCACGCGCGTGATCTCCGGCAGCTTTGAGGCAAGCAGCCGCGCATAACCGCCCGTGGCCACCACCGGCAGCCGACGCGCCTTGAGTCCACGCTTCAGCTCCGCGATCAGTTCCCGCACCAACCCCCGGTAGCCGTAGACAGCCCCCACGAGCATCGCCTGCTCGGTGCTCTTGCCGATAGGGTTCCTGACGTCGCGAATCCGGATGCGCGGCAGCAGCGCTGTCTTCTCGTGCAGGTAATCGGTCATCGCCGCCAGTCCGGGCGCGATAACGCCCCCCACGTAGTCACCCCGCCGGTTCACCACGTCGATCGTCACCGCCGTCCCGAAATCCACCACCACCACCGGGGCGCCAAAGCGCGCGCGCGCCGCCACCGCGTTCGCCAGCCGGTCCGGCCCGATGGTCCGCGGGCGCGGGTAATCAATACCAACACCCCGCAGTGTCTCCGGTGTCAGCTCCAGGCACCGCGCGTGCCACATGTGCTTCACCATTTCGTGCGCCAGCGGCGTGGCCATCGGCACGACGCTGCAAACAACCGCCCCTTTGATCCACGTGCGGCCGGTGAGATTGACTACTCCTTTCAGCGCCGTGTTATGAAACCAGGCGGCAGTCGGCATGTCCGCCTGTTTCACCACGCGCCGGGCATTCGCCAGCCCGAGGTGGGTGTTCGTGTTCCCGATATCGAACAGCAGGATCATTTCTCCACTCTCACATCTCCCCCCACCACGCGTTCCAGCCGGCCATGCTCCGTGCGCAGCAGCAGCTCGCCGTCCTCGCCCAGAGCCTCCGCACGACCGCGCATCCGACGTTCGCCCATACTAATAACCACTTCGTGGCCGATGGTCGTGCCGTGCTCCTCCCACTCGTCCGCCAGCGCCCCGAATTCGCTCGATCCCACCCGCGCGTAATCGCGATCCAACTCGCGCAGGATCGCCACCGCCAGGTCCGGCCGCGAAACCGCCTTGCCCAGCTCGGCCTTCAGCGACGTTGCCACCTTGCGCAACTCGGGCGGAAAGTCGGACGGGCTGAGGTTCACATCCACGCCAATGCCGAGGATGACATACTTGATGTGGTCCAGCTCGGCGCTCAGTTCCGTCAGGATGCCCGCCGCCTTGCGCCCGTTAACCAGAATGTCGTTGGGCCACTTGATCCTCGCCCTTAAACCCGTCTGCCCCTCGATAGCCCGGCGCAGCGCCGTCGCTGAGGCGATGGTCAACCGCGTGGCCTCCTGCGGCCGCAGGTCAGGCTGCAGCAGCACCGAAAACCACAGGCCGCCCTTCGATGGCGACATCCACTTCCGGCCCAGCCGTCCCCGGCCCCGCGTCTGCGACTCCGCGAACACCACGACCCCCTCCTTGACGCCATCGCGCGCTAGCTTCTCGATCACGTCGTTGGTGGACGTGGTCTCCTGGAAGACGCGGATGTCCCGCCCGATCACCTTTGTCTTGCCCAAACGCGAGATTAGATCGTCGGCGTGCAACACATCCGGGGCGTGCAACAGCCGGTAGCCCCGGTGCGGGCTGGCCTCAATGTCATAGCCGAGCGAGCGCAAGTCCTCGATCCGCGCCCAGATCGCCGCGCGGCTCACCCCAAGCTCGTGGGACAGCTCCGCGCCGGAGACAGCGCTGTACTCGGCGGCGCGCAGTGCCGTCAGGATTCGAGCGTCAAGGTTCATGGGAAGAGCAGCTCAAACCTCGAAGTCGAGCCCGATATCCACTGAACGCGCGGAATGCGTCAGCGCCCCAACTGAGATGAAATCCACCCCGGTTTCAGCGATGGCGCGAACGCCGGGCAGAGTCACGCCCCCGCTGGCCTCGGTCAGCGCGCGGTCCTTGCACTTCTGCACCGCCAGGCGCAATTGGACCAGGTTCATGTTGTCCAGCAGAATCATATCGGCGCCCGCGGCAACGGCTTGTTCGACCTGCTCCAGAGAATCGGCTTCGACCTCCACCTTAAGCTGCGGATACCTGGCCCGCGCTCGCTCGACCGCGGCGGCAATGGCGTTGGGCGACTCGTGTCTTAGCGCCGCCAGGTGGTTGTCCTTGATCAGCACCATATCAAACAGGCCGAGGCGATGATTCTTCCCGCCACCGCACGCGACCGCGTACTTTTCCAGCCGCCGCCAGCCCGGCGTGGTCTTGCGCGTGTCCAGAATCTGCGCCCGGGTGCCGCGGACAGCCTCAACGAACTGGGCGGTCAAAGTGGCAATGCCGCAGAGACGCTGCAGGAAGTTGAGCGCGACGCGTTCGCCACTGAGCAAAGCACGGGTCGGACCGGAAATTTCCAGGATAGGCTTGCCTTCCGCCAACCGCTGGCCGTCCTCGGCAAGGCGGGCAATCTTCACCGAAGCAGACAACGCTTGAAATGCGCCTTCGGCCAGGGCCAAGCCTGCCACCACCAGCGACTCGCGCGCTCTCATCGCCGCCTTGGCCTTGGCGGTTTCCGGCACAGTCGCCAGCGTCGTCACATCTCCGCTGCCTATGTCCTCCGCCAGAGCGGGCATGACCACGCGATGAATCTCATCTGCCAACCACGGTTCCACGCCAGCAAGATGGAGGAAAGCAAGGGAAAGCAAAAGCCCGTAGTTGCGGGCATCAACAAGACCTTTGACGAGAGCGGCCTGGCTTCGCAATATCGGCTGATGCGCACGCGTTTTGTTTGGTCAAGCACGTGGCTGGCCCTGGCAATGTGGGCCAGCCTGAGCTGCGGTCTGTTCGCTCAAACCACCCCGGCTGGCAAGCAACCGCCGGAGGTGCGTTGGGCGAAAGCGATCGGCGACTTCGAGGCGGCTGATCGAACAAATCCACCACCAAAGGATGGGGTGCTGTTTATCGGCAGTTCCAGCATCCGACGTTGGACGAACATCGCTTCGGCCTTCCCGGGACACAAAGTCATCAACCGCGGCTTCGGCGGGTCTCAACTGGCGGATTCAGTTGCGTTCGCGGGCCGGATTGTCACGCCCTACAGGCCGAGACTGGTCCTGCTTTATGCGGGAGACAACGACATCGCGGGCGGCAAATCGCCGGAGACAGTCCTGGCCGATTTCAAGGCGTTTGTGGGGAAGATCCATGCGGCGCTGCCGCGCACGCGGATAGGCTACATTGCAATCAAGCCGTGTCCGTCGAGGGAGAGATTCCTGGATCAGGTCAGGAAAACCAATCGGCTCATCCGGGACCACTGCGGCACAGATGAGCGGCTGGTCTTCGCGGATGTGTTCACACCAATGTTGACCGCCGAGGGCAAGCCACGGGCAGATTTGTGCGTCAAAGACATGCTTCATCTCAATGAGCAAGGTTACGAACTCTGGGCCTCGGTCCTCCGGCCGTTGGTGGACAAGTATGCGGGACCGGGAGGCGGCGGCAGCCAGCCTTGAGCCAGCGGGAACACGCGGCTTATGGGCGTTGGCGGCATCATTTTCATCCTCGGCCTGTTCTTGCTGCTGGTCATCGCCGGGGCCATTTATTCAACCATTGCCGCGCGGAAGCGGCGCGAGGAGCTGCTCGAATTCGCTACCCGGCTGGGGCTGGATTTCCGCCCTGGCAATGATTACGAACTGGCGAAACGCTTTGGCTTTCTCAACAAGCTTGCCCAGGGCAGCAACCGTTACGCCTTCAATGTGCTCTCCGGCGGCTACCGGCAGAACCAGGTGCTGGTGTTCGATTACCACTACGAGACGCACTCCACCGATTCGAAGGGCCATCGGCGCACGCACCATCACTACTTCTCGTTCTTTATCCTGCTTCTGCCGGTGAGTTTTCCGGAGCTGAAGGTCACGCGCGAAGGCTTGCTTTCCAAATTCGCCCAGGCGCTCGGATATGACGACATTGACTTCGAGTCGGCAGAGTTCTCGCACGAGTTCTGCGTGCGGTCCAAGGACCGGAAGTTTGCTTATGACGTCTGCAACGCGCAGATGATGGAATACCTGTTGGCCAACCGCGACCTGAGCCTTGAAATCGAAGACTCTGCCCTGGCGCTGGCGTTCGATAAGCGCCTCTCCGCCGCGCAGATCGAAGGCAACCTCCAGCGGCTGCTCGAGATTCGGTTGCGCCTGCCCGATTATTTGTTTACCAAGACCTGATGATGGCGGCGTTGATCATGTTGTTCCTGATCGTGTTGTTGCCGGTGGTCTGGGTCATCGTGCAATACAACTGGCTGGTCAGCCTGCGCAACTACATCAGCGAGTCCTGGAGCAACGTGGACACCGAACTCAACCGCCGCTACGACCTGATCCCCAACCTGGTCGCCACGGTCAAAGGCTATGCCGCGCACGAGAAAGAGGTGCTGGAACGGGTCACGGAGCTGCGCGCGCGCTGCGTGTCCAACCACGGCTCGCCCGGCGACCAGGCTAAAGACGAGGTCCAGCTCGTGGACGCCTTGAAACACTTGCTGGTGCTGGTGGAAAGCTACCCCCAGCTCAAGGCCGACCAGCACTTCCTCAAGCTGCAGCAGGAGTTGATTACGACTGAAAACCGCATTCAGGCCGCCCGCAGGTTCTACAACGGGAACGTGCGCGCCTACCGCAACAAGTGCGAAACCTTCCCCAGCAATTTGGTGGCACAGGTGTTCGGCTTTCAGTCACACGAATTCTTCAGCGTGCCCCCCTCCGTCAGGGAAGTCCCGGACTCTGAGTTTGCGCAATAGCACCTGCTTGGGAACGGGTGTATGTCTCCCCAAGCCCACGACTCCAACCGCGTGATTTAGCGAATCCAACCTGACCAGTATCGGCTAGCCTGATCTCACCGGGCAGGGCGGCTCAAGACCTGCGCCAGAAGTCGGGTGTATCCAGCCAAGTCCACCCCCGGCCGTCCCAACTACTGGCTCCCCCCACCCCCCTGGCCTGAACCACCCATCGCCCAAGCTAACTACGGCATTGGGACGGTGCCAATCCGGCGGGATCCCGGTGTGGTTCCCATGGGGGTCGGGCCCCATGGGAACCACACCGGGGTATAACGGGTGTCACAACGTTGTCGCACCGGGGCGGCTATTCGGCCCAAGAATAGGGGTTTGCGGCAGCAAGACAGCAAGCCAAGCTCAAGCTGCGCGGGCAAGTTCACCTTCCTCCCAAGAGCCCCGCGCTCTATATTCTGCTTGTCTGCGCGCGAGACTCCGCGTAGTAGCAATACCATGTCAACTATGCGACCTGCTCTGCTTCACGGCATAACCCGGCGGCAATTTCTTTATTATTCCGCGCTCGCCGCGAGCGCCACCACCCTGACGGGTTGCAGCGCGCCCCGGCCCCGCCGGCTCTCAGCCACTGACAAACTGAACATAGGGGTCATCGGCGCCGGCGGAAAGGGCGCCAGCGACACAGAGTGTTGCGCGGGGGAGAACATTGTCGCGCTGTGCGATGTGGACGAAAGGGCAACCGCCGCCCGGCGCGCCAAGTATCCGAACGCCAAAATCTATCAGGATTGGCGCAAGATGCTCGACCAGGAGAAATCGCTCGATGCGGTCGTCGTGTCCACGCCCGACCACACGCACGCCATCGCCGCCGCAACGGCCATGCGCCTGGGCAAGCACGTCTACTGCCAGAAACCGCTGACGCAGACGATCTACGAAGCGCGCCTGCTCCGCAAGCTGGCCAAGCAATGCAATGTCCGCACCCAAATGGGCAACCAAGGCAGCGCCGAAGACGGTTTGCGGCGCACCGTCGAGATCATTCAGGCCGGCCTCATCGGGCCGGTGCGGGAGGTCCATGTGTGGACCAACCGGCCAATCTGGCCGCAAGGCATGGATCAGCCTCCGGGGTCTGATCCCGTGCCTGACAGACTCGATTGGGACGGCTGGCTTGGGCCGGCTCCCCTGCGCCCTTACAAGGCCGAATGGCCCGAGAAGCCGATGAGCGGCGGGCGGCGCCGGCGGGGCTCGATCTACCATCCGTTTGCGTGGCGTGGCTGGCAGGACTTCGGCACCGGCGCACTGGGCGACATGGCATGCCATACGGCGAACATGCCTTTCCGCGCGTTGAACCTGGGTTATCCGACGGAGGTTGAAGCAACCTCCTCAGCCATCAACCGGGAGAGTTACCCGCTCAAGTCCACCATCCGCTTCCAGTTCCCCTCCCGCGGCGACCAACCGCCGGTCACCTTTTGGTGGTATGACGGCGGCGACCCCAAGCCTGACCATCCCTACGATCACGACGGCAGCAACAAACCCCCTATGGAAGTCGTCGCGGATGTCCAGGAGATGATGGACAAGATCCCGGGCAGCGGGTGTCTGCTCGTCGGCGACAACGGCAAGCTCTTCTCGCCCGACGACTACGGCGCCCAGTTCTTCCTCAAGTTAAAGGGGGAAAAGGAACTGACCGATGGCAAGACCCACCAGGCGGTGAAGAATATCCCGCAGACCATCCCGCGCAACCCGTTCCAAGGCACCGCGGACCAGCGCCATCACCTGGAGTGGATTGCCGCCTGCAAGGGCGGGCCGCCCGGTTATTCGGACTTCGAAATTGCGGCTTACCTGACTGAGATTATTCTGCTGGGCTGCGTTGCTCTGCGTGCCGGCAGGAAGATCGAGTGGGACGGGCCCAACATGCTCGCAAAGAACGCCCCCGAAGCGGCACAGTTCATCCGCCGCAAACCTCGAAAGGGCTGGGATTTCTAACTAGCCGTGCGGTGGAATGGCCAGTCATAAGTCTGGTCCAGGCCATGGACCCAACGTTGCATCAAGCTCTCGGCTTCAAGCAAACGTGGCCGATGGCGGTGAAGTTGATCTCCCAAGAGAACGCGCACCACGTTATATTAAGCCAGTGCCTCTGTTACTGCCGGCGGTAGAATTTCCCCCACATCTCCTTCCAGACGCAGGGTGACCTCCGGCAACTCATCGTGGTCGGTCGGGCCGCGATTGATGATGACATATGGCATGCCCCGGTTGGCCGCCACCAACGGAATGTCCGCGGCAGGATGAACCGACAGCGTCGAACCCAGCGCCACCACCAAGTCGGCAGCCCTGGCGGCAGCTTCCGCCCGGTCCAGGTCTTCGTTGCGCAGGTTCTGGCCAAAGCTGATGGTGGCTGGTTTGAGGAAGCCGCCGCATTCGCAGACCGGCGGGAGGTGCGTCTTGCGGAAATACTCGAAGTGCGCCGCGGGGTCCGAGCGCCGACCGCAGGTTTGGCATTCGACGAGGCGGTTCGTGCCGTGCAGTTCGATCAACCGCTCCGCGGTCGTGCCGGCCCGCGCGTGCAGGTCGTCTATATTCTGCGTCACCACCGCCTGCACCTTGCCCGCCCGATCAAGGCGCGCGATGGCTTCGTGCGTGGCGTTCGGGCGCGCGTCCCGAAAGGCCTCCCATCCCTCCAGCTTGAAATCCCAGTGCTCGATGCGCGCCGCTTCCGAGCGCATGAAATCATGGTAGTAAACCGGCTGGCGGCGTTTCCAAACCCCATCCGGCCCGCGAAAATCGGGAATGCCGCTGCCGGTGGAGATGCCCGCGCCGGTGAAGAGCAGCATCTTCCTCGAACCACGCAGCAGTTCAGCAAGTTTCATTTCTGGAGTGTCCATTGACAAAGTTGTTGACCGTATTGCTTGAGCGGCGGCTCGCCATGACGCGCGACGTAATCGCTGTCAATATAGACGGCGAAAGTGGTCACGTGCCGTATGCCGCGGCGGCCGTAGGTGTCCAGATCGGCAGACAGCACTTGCGGATCAAACGGCACTCTGATGGCGGGCTTCTTCCACTTGGAGAACAACGAGGCATCGAGCCAGTATTCGAGGCATTGCGCGCTCGCCGCGCCAAACACCTCTAGGTTGGCGTCCAGCATTTCGAACTGCTCCCGGGTTTTGGGGTCGTCGGCCCGCTCGAACGGCACGTCATAGCGGCGATGGATGGGGGCGAATTCGAGGAAGATCCCCGACGCAGGTTTAACCTGCCTGGGAGGAGGTAGCGTGTTGTGATACGCAAGGTGAGCGACCTGGGCCTTGGCATCCACTTTGCGGAGAGCCTCCAGAATGCGATTCTCGACGAGGAGCGCCTGGTCGCTATCGCTCAGGCCGACACATTCCGGACAGCGGCACCACGGGCAACCATCGTCGCCCCAGTAGAAGTAGCGGCCGGTGGTGGGGCGAAGCGTCTGCGCCAGGGCGACGGCGTTGTCGGCCACGATTTGCATCGCCGGATCTGAGTGAACGCACAAGTTCCATTCACGCACCCGCTTCCCCTTGTCGTCCATGCGGTAAAGCCGGGGAGCGCGGTCAAAGTACTCTCGCGGCAGCAAATCCTGCATGGCGTGCAGCTCGTACTCCACGGCCAAGCCGAGTCGGCGGCAGCTTGCGAGGAACTTTCGGCCCGGCTTCGAGCGGATGTAATCGGCCAGCAGGCGCGCCGACCTCGGCGCATGTAGCGCAATAGTGTTTACCCCCGCCGCCTTCGCCCGCTTTGGCCAATCGGCGAGAGTTAAATCCTCGACCGTGAGGACCACGCCCCGCGTGCGGAAAACGGGCTCCCCGAGGCCTCGGCTGGCGGCATCGGCAATGGCGGTTTCTCCCAGCACCAAACCGCCTGCTAAAACTTCCAGAAACCGCCGCCGGGTAAGAGACGCCGGGCAATACGCGTTCATGTTGGGCCGGGCCGCAGTCATTTCTTTGACCAGAAATCCATGACAAACACGTCATCCAGCAGCGGGCCGACCAGCTTGCCGAAAGCCTTGTGCTCGGGGTGGGGCAGGTAGTTGTCGAGGTCCGCCTGGCTCTTGAACGTCAGGATGAAGCAGTGCGTGAAGCCCTTATCCTTCTTCTCTTTGCTGACGTTGGTGCCCCATTCGAAGGCCGCGATCTGGGGAATGCTCTTTTTCAGCGCTTGGAACGCCGCCTCGACTTTGCCGATGTCCTGCGCCGTGGCGGTGCTCTTGAACTTAAAGCAGACAACGTGCTGCAATTTGTCGGCAGCGCGGGCATTCGTAACCAGCGCCATAGTGAGAAATGCGATTAGAATTGTGGTGAATGCTTTCATGCAGGCTGCAGCCTATCCGGCTTGGCCTCTCTTGGGCAAGCAAATGGTCAGATCAGGCGCAGCGTGATTGGCTCGCATGCCGCCAAAGCGGATGCGTTGTGAGCGTTCATGCTGGTTCGTATTCGGTCCTTGGGAGTGCCTGGAATCGGGACAGTGTGCCCCATAGCCGCGTACAGCGTGCGCCGCCTGCGCCTTTCGGAGCGGAGGTCCCGCGGCATCTAATGTGCTCATTTCGCGTCGAAATGAAATCGGCTATCCTGCCCTCCACAGTCTTGATTGGGTTGCTAGCGATTCAGGCCGCGCCGCTCAACGCTGAAGAATCGCAAACGCTGGCAAACTACAAGACGTTTGGCGCAGGTCTGATGCTGGGTGAACCGACCGGAGTGAGCCTAAAGTACTGGCTCTCGGACGCGTCCGCCGTTGATGCGATGGCGGGACTTTCTTACGATGACAACGATCTCAGCTTCCACACCGACTATCTCTACCACTTAGACGACCTTGTCCAACTCGATAAGAACAGGCTGGCCTTCTACGGCGGCGGCGGCCCCCGTTACAGGGCACGGAGTCACAAGAACGACCTGTTTGGCACCCGAGCCGCAGGCGGTGTAGCCTATATCTTTGGTAAAGTCCCGATGGATATCTTCCTCGAAGTGGGGCCGGTGCTTGATCTGACACCAGACGCGAAAGTGCGTTACACGGCAGGGATCGGGGCGCGATACTGGTTCTAAGGCCCCAGCACAAATTCAGGGAGATTCGCCGCTCGGGCTTACAGGCCCAATTTGCTCAACTCGGCCTCCAGCGCCATTCTGAATTGCTCCAGATCGGAATTCGGCGGCCGGTAACCGGATTGATGGGGTGCTAAAGCCAGTTGGCCTAGTTCGTTGATTTGCCACGCGGCTGTGTTACCGTCGCTGAACGTGACCTTGCCGCTTACCACCGCGCCGGGACGGGCGATCTGGTCCACGACTAAAGACACTCTCCCGGGACCGCCTGCGGGCGGGGCTGCCTTTGACCCGGCTGGGCCGATCCGCGCCCCCGGGACAGGCGTGCCCGCGGGCGGCGTTCCGGCAGGTGTGGTTAGCACGGACTCGATAGGCTTGGGCGGCTCTGCGTCCTTGGGCGTCAACTTCAAGTCGTCCACCAGGAGGCGCACCTCCATATAGGTCAGGCGCACGCCCAGGTCGGCCGCCAGACGGTTCTGTATTTCGGACAGCTTCAGACCTTGCCTGATCCACTCCGCCACATTGCTCCGTTGTGCTTCATCCAAGTTCATAATCCGTATCGCACATTATTCGCGGTGATCGCCCGCTAATTCAACTCTTGTTTTGTGCCGCCCGCCATGAATTGAATCTTGTGTTGGCTGCTGCGTTGCGATGAGTGGGAGAAACCGCACACTTCCACCTGCGCAAGCCGGCTTTGTCGGGGGTCCCGGCCAGCCAGAAGCTCAACCTTGCCGGGCACCCTTCGACGGCTGGAGTAACTTCCGTCTTCAGCGCACCTGGACGCGGAAGAAACGGGACGCGCCCGTGGCGGCGCCAACGGCTTGTGTAAGCACACCATCCACGCCGGCGAGGGCGGCGCCGAAGTTGCTCCAGGTCGCCGACTCGCCCAAACCGTCGCTCTGCAGCAACTGATATGTCCTCCCCGCGCGTGCGGTCCAGGCTAACTGCGCTTCGCCGGCGGCCTGAACGAACCCGGTGATCTTGAAGCTGGAGGTGTCATCCCGCGGGTTCGTCCCGGCGACAAACTCGGCCAGGTTGGACAGACCATCGCCGTCGGCATCATCGCCCGCCCGGGAGAAGTCCTCAGCCTGACCGATCGCGTGATCGAAGAACGCCAGCCGCCACCAGTCGGGAATGCTATCGTTGCCGCTGTAGAGGTCGGCAAGCTTGCGGACCTGGATACCGGAGACGCGAGCGTTGTCCACGACCGGAGTGAACAGCACTTTTAGCTGGGCGTTGGTGACGGCATTGGTGAAGACCAGGGTCAACGGCAAGTTCATCCCGCCGGCGGTGGCATAAATGTCAAAGTCAGTCAGCACCTGCCGCCCCTGGATATAGGCGTCGAAGACCCGCTGGCCAGCGCTGCTCCAGTAAGTCTCGGCTTCAAGCATTGTGACTTCATAGGTCCCCACCGGGCAATCAAACTGGTAGTAGAACCCCTCTGATGATGTGCTATACCGCTCCCGCTGGTAAAGCGATTGCGCGGCGGCGCATACGCCGCTAATCGTGTTAACGAGCACGCCGGTCGTGCCACCCAAATGTCCGCAGGAGCCAACGCTATAAGCCTGATCACGCATCCAGACATTGCCGGCGCAGTCCGTAACGTTCGAGGAATTGCCGCCGCTGATGCGCTGGAGGTAGTCGCCGGGCACATTCAAGAACCGGACGTTCACAGAGTTGGTAGCCGAGATATTGCCGGACGAGTCTGCCGCGCGCACGGCAAGGAGATGGGAGCCATTCAGGAAGTTGGAAGTACTCAGGAGGCAACTCCACGTATTGGTGCCGGAAGCCAAGACCCACGCGTTGGTGTCCAATCGGACCTCGACCTTCTGGACGGCGAAGTTGTCAGCGGCCGTGCCGGTAACTGTGAGATTCCCGCCCACCAAGCTCTCATTAGTCGGGGTCTGAATCAGAACCGTTGGCGGCGTAAGATCAATATAGGTCGAGGTGCCAGTCCTGTAGCGGGCCTCGAAGCCGGCGTGAAAGGCCTTGCCAGACTCCGCACCCTGCGCGGTGGCAGCCAGACGCACAGTAACGAAGGTCTGGGCAGGAAACCCCGCGCCTGCGGGGGTAAAGGTCAAGGTGTCGTTGGCTGATGACCACGAGAATGCGCCGCTCACAGCCGGCAGCGTCGAGAACGCGGACACAACGCTGCCGGTGCTCATCGGCTGGCTAAACCGGATGACAACGGGCGCAACCGTGGCGGCGTCCGTAGAATCGTGCGCCGGAGTGATGCTGGTGACCACGGGATCGAGCAGGGCCCACTGCGATTCCGCGAGGAACAACTTGGCCGACATGCCCGGCACCGAGATGGATGGCGTCTGCGGCCCGGCGGTCACGGTGGTAGTCTCGTTGGTGTCGAGCAGATTTACCAGCGTGGTGCCCGCCGGATAGACCGTAGAGCGGGCCGGGAGTGTTTGACTTGAGGTCGCGGTGTTCAACACCACAAGGACCTCTTGCGTGCCAAGCCGGCGAGCATAGGCAAACAGCCCCGGACCGTCTGGGTCGTTCCAAAGGTTCACATGGGAACCCGTGAGCAGCGCAGGATAGAGTCGGCGGAAATTGTTCAACCGCGCGACCCACTGGAACAGCGGGTGCGCCATGTTGAAGTTGTCGCCCAGCGAGGGGCCTTGCTCGAATTGGCCGTCGAACATGTCTTCTCGATCGTAAGGATCATTGCCCCCGTTGAAGGCCTGCTCCGTGCCGTAATACAGGCAAGGAATGCCGCGGGCGGTGTAGAGAAAAGCCAGGGCGACCTTGAGCCGCTCCGTGTTGTTGTTGGCCTTGCCCGAACTGAGAAAACGCTCCTGGTCGTGATTGTCCAGAAACGTCACCAAGCGGTTGCGGGCCGAAGCATCATAGTTAGCGGCGAGGGCGGCATAACGGCTTTCGATCTGCGAGGTGCTGCCCGAGGCTGTGGCGAACACGTTGTTGACCGCGAAGTAGAGCGGATAATCCAGCACCGAATCCAGCTTGAAAGGCCCTCCGCCCTGGGTGCCGGTGTAGGAGCCGCACTTGGCGTTCGAGCCGTCGAGAATCTCCCCGAACATGAAGAAGTTTGGTTTCCCATTGGTTGCGGCCCAGGCATGTATCGCCGGGCACCATGTTTGCCAAAAGCCCATCTCGACGTGCTTGACGGTATCCACCCGGAAGCCGTCGAACCCGGCCTGCCCGATCCAGTACCGGTAAATCTCCACCATGCGCGCACGCACGTAGTCCGATTCGGTGTTGAAATCGTCCAAACCGCTGAGCTCGCCGAGTTCAGCCTGGTCCTGGTTGCCGTAGTCATGGATAAGGCCGTTGTTGTGAAACAGATCGGTGAGGTTTGGATTGGCGGCGTTGGTGTTGAAGGGGGCGGGGTATTGTTTGGAGCTCCAATGGCGCAGATTGTAGCCAGCCGGCGGCGTCTTGAAGCTGTTGAAGTAGTTTCCTTCGGAACTGCCGATCAGGTCTCCACCGTGGTTGACGATGACGTCGTTAATGACCAGCAATCCACGGGCGTGGGCGGCGGCCGTGAACTGCTGCAAGTCCGCCAGCGTGCCCCAATGCGGTCCCACTTGGTAGAAGTCACGCCCGGCGTAACCGTGAAATTCGCCGTTGGCGTTAAGCACGATGGGGGAAATCCAGATCGCGGTGGCGCCGAGTGACTTGATATAGTCGAGCTTTTGTTCCAGGCCCTTGAAATCGCCACCATGCACCGACGTGCCAGAGCTGCCGCCGGGATTGTAACTGCCCTCCGCGTTGTTATTGGAGGAATCGCCGTCGAAGAATCGGTCCGTGACAACGTGGTAGATGCTCTGACTCTGCCAAAACTCAGGGGTTTGGTCCGCTCTCGCAGCCAAGGCGAGCAAGGTCAGCGCGAAGTTGAGGCTTGCCCCAACGGCGCCCGGCCAGAATTTGGCAGTTCGCTTCAATGTAGTCGGAACGTAGCAGAGCAATGCGTGCAGTTAAAGGGAAAAGCCGGCCTGCTTTAGGGCACTCCGGTAGTCCTCCGGCCAGTCAATGTCCAGGTCCATCCCGGGATCGTCCAGCTCGCAAAGGGCCACAGCCTGTTGGCTAACGGTGAGGAATTCCTTTAGATGCGCCGCCCTCGAACCGGCCACCTGCCCGAACACGGCCTTGGGTAGCATAACCGGGTGACGCCCATGACCACGACAGGCGGGCTGGCAGACGCTGGCAGGATGCCCGGCGCTGAAATCAAGCACCTGCCGCAGAGTATCCCGCCGGATTTGCGGCTGGTCGCCCAGAACAATAGCCCAGTGAGTCAGAGTGCTCACCCATCCTGGCCATCGTGCCGCGCATTGGACCGAACTCAACATGCCGCGCTCGGGAGCCGGGTTGCGAATCCGGTCTTTGGCCGAAAAGCCAAGCCGATCCAACTCCGCCTCCATGGCCGAGTCGCCGGTGGCGCACACCACAGCCACCTGGACGGCACCCAGGGCTTGCCATTGCCCGATCAAGTGGCCAATGACGGAAGTCCCACCCCAAGGCAGCAGCAGCTTGGGCTTGCCCATTCGCCTGGATGCGCCTGCTGCCAGGAGCACCACTCCAAACGAGAACTTGCGTCTGGCGGATGGCATTGTCATAGGACATTAGTGCCGCAAATTTCGGCGCCGGATGCAAGCACTTGGAGCCCGGCGCAGAGTCCGACGAAATACGTGTAATAAAACGAGCTGCATTTGGCTTTGTCTATATAGAGCATAGTTATGCGTGAAGCCGCCATATCCGACGCGGACCGTTTCCTGGCGCTGCTCAAGCCAATCGAGCGCGAATTGGAAACGTACTGTCGGCGGCTGATCTGGGAACCCCAGGAGGCTCCCGACGCCCTTCAAAACGCCGTCCTGCGCGCGTTTAAGGCCTTCGATAGATACCACGAATATGCCAGCTTCCGGGCCTGGATGTTCAAGATACTGACACACGAAGCCTTCGCCCTGAACCGGAAGCATGCCCGGATTGCCCGCCACGAGTTCCAGCTTGAGCCGGAGGAGTTGGCTGAACTGCCACTGCCCGGTGGGCCGGACCGAGACGGAGGCCAGCCCCTATCAGCCACGGCGTTGGACGACACCTTGGAACCACCCCTGGCGGCGGGGCTGAAGGCGCTGACGGACACAGAGCGCGCCGTGCTGCTGCTCCGTGCCATTGGCGATCTGCGTTACCGGGAGATCAGCGAATCCCTGGGCATCCCATTGGGCAGCGTCATGGGCAACCTGGCCCGTGCCCGGCAGAAGATGCGGGCTTGCCTCGAACGAGCTGAGCGACGAACCGCCCTACTGAAGGAGAGCCAGATATGAAATGTGACGAGTCCCAATCATTGCAAGTCCCCTACCTGGACTCGGAGCTGGACGCCAGAACCACAATTGAAATCGAGCAGCATCTGAAGTCCTGCACAAAATGCGCGCGTCTCTTCGCCATGCAGGAAAGGCTGGACGCCCGGGTTAAGTCCTGCCTGAACCAGGGGCAGAGAACTGCAGCCCTGTGGGAGCAGATTGAGCGGTCGGTGGCAGCCGCAGCATCAGCGACGGTCCGGCGCCCCCCCTCGCCCCGCCCTGCCCTGATTGAGTTATGGCGTGCCTTCGTCACGACACTGGGGGACCAATTGCAGGCCGGCTGGCGGCGTTCACCCGGGGCCTGGGCTGGGCTGACCGCCGTCTGGGTGGTGATTCTCACCCTGAACTTCGCGGCGCGCGAATCCGAAACGCGACTGGCGGCTGGCAAGCAACTGCCGCACGCCACCGAAGTGCGCTTTGCCGTGAAACAGAAGCGACTCTTGCTGGCTGAATTGGCCTTTCTGCCCCAGCCAATACTGACCGGCAAGTCGAAAGCGCCGACAATTAGCCCGCGCAGCGAACGCCGCGCACAAACCCTGAACATATAGAACCACTATGAACGACAAACTCAGAGACTTCTTCCACACCACCTGGACCGAACCTCGCCACTTCTTCTTTTGGCTGGCAATGCTGAGCATCGCCGGATTCGTCGCGGTCGCGGTCGGCGCAGCGCTAGCGGGTCCCTTTCTCTTGTTGGCCTTCGTCGCCCTGGGTTGCATCGTCTGCTTCGTGGTCAGCGTTCCGGCCTTCATTTTGGCCTGGATTCCCCCCTTCCGTCGGTTCTGCGCGTGGCTGTTGGCACGAAAGCTCTTGGTTCTGAGCAGCCTCATCACGCTGGTCGTCCTGTTATATGCGGTGGAGAACTGGCGCGGACGCCAGGCCTGGCGGAGTTTCAAGCAGGCACGTGAGGCCAAAGGCGAGCGATTTGACTTGGCCAGCTTTACGCCGCCTCCGGTGCCGGACAGTCAAAACTTCTTTGAAACACCGCTCTGGAGTGACCTGCGCTTCGTGCAGACAAACGGTAGGGTCGTCTGGAGCAACACTAATCGCCGCGACCGAGCCTTTTTTGACATTTACGGCCCGGGTAGCAACCGGCATCCCGATCTCGGCAACTGGGCGGTGTCCCAGCGCGTGAATCTGGTGGCGTGGCAGGGATATTACCGCGGCAACAGCAACAAAGTGGACGAAGCGGCCATGTTATCACGTGATGAGGCTTTCCGCAGGCGATACGGCTTGTTGCCGGACGGTGTGTTGCCGGAACCGGCTCCGGTTAGTGGGCCTCCAACCAATTACTTTCCCAGTGCCAAAGAGCCGCAGACTCCCGCAGCGGATGTCCTGCTGGCCTTGAGCCGGTTTGAGACAAACCGCCAGCTCCTGATCGCGTCCGCCGCCCGGCCGCAGGCCCGCTTCTGGGTCAACTACGAGGCCGGCTTCGGTATGCTGCTTCCCCACCTGGCACGGCTGAGGGGCACCGTCCAATACCTGTCTCTCCATGCAACCGCCGCATTGAAAGCCGGCGACCGGCAAACGGCATTGGAGGACCTTAGGCTGGCGTTTCGGCTAATGGCGGTGATCCGGGCCGAACCAAACTTGATTGCACAGCTCGTTCGCATGGCAATGCTACAATTCGCGTTGCAGCCAGTGTGGGAAGGCCTGGCTGACCGGCAGTGGACAGCAGCCGACCTGAGTGCCATCGAGAACGAACTGGCCAGCCTGGACCTTCTAGCCGATTACCAGTTTGCAATGCGCGGCGAGCGGGCGTGCGGCATCTGGGCGGCAGATTACATCCACCGAGTGGGAATTCAGGGGCTGGATGAAATGGGGATCAGCAACTACAACACGTCAGGGCCATCGGAATGGGAGCGGTCTCTCGGCCAGGCAGTGTTCCGGCTGATCCCGGCTGGTTGGTTTAATCAAAACAAAGTCTCCGTCTGCCGCCAATTTGAAACCTACCTGCTGCCGGCGGTGGATCGGGAGCGACGCATCGTCCCGCCCGGCCCGGTCCAAAAGGCGCAGGCCGCGCTGGAGGCGCAGCGTCCGCGGCCTTACGACGCGGTCTCGCGACTATTCCTGCCTGCCGTTGCAGGCTGCGCGCAACGATTCGCGCGCGGCCAAATTTCCAGCGACCTGGCCCGCGTCGCCTGCGCGCTGGAGCGCAGCCGCCTGGCAAATGGTTCGTTTCCTGAAGCCCTCGACGGCCTCGTGCCGAGGTTGATTGAGACGCTCCCCCACGACATTATTAACGGCGGGCCGCTGAAATACCGCCGCACCGACGACGGCCAGTTCGTCCTCTACTCGGTCGGTTGGAATGAATCCGACGATGGCGGCGTCGTGGAACAAACGAAGAACGGCAACCCGGTCCTGGACAAAAACGACTGGGTCTGGCGCTACGCAGGCAAATAGAACGACAGTCTCAGAGACTTGCCTTCTCGCGCTCCAAGTGCTCGAGCGCCTTGAACGCCCGCTTCTCCAGCGAAGCGGGCAACTGCGGCCACACCGTGTTCGTCAGCCGGCGATAAATGCCCGCGGCTTGCGACCAGGCCTGCATGGCTTCGGCCAGGTTAAACGCCTCAATGCCGGCTTCCCTCGTCCAGAACTGGTCGGGCACTTCCTCGTCTTTCAGAATGTTGCCGTAAACCACATCCACGCAATTGCTGAGGGCCTGCTTGAGCAACATGACGCGCGCTTCACCGCCCTTTTGCTCAGCCCACTTCCCCAGCACAATGGCCTGCCCAACCTTGGCCTGGCTGCGGGCAGGCACGTCGGCTTGGGGCGAATCAATTACCCGCTGGAATGCGTTGAGCGCATTGGTGAGGGAGTCGTATTGCTGTCGCGCCAGCGCCCATTGCATGTAGCAGTTGGCCCGTTCGGCCCAGGCACGAACCGCTAGCCGGTTGGTCGGGTAGTCATCGCAAATGCGGCCGAAAGCGCGCGTGGCCTCTTCGCAATTCGCGAGCTTGTTGGTTTCCGACGGGTCCACCACGCGCATCAAGGCCTGGCCATGCTCGAACAAGGCCTGCAGCCGCAGGTCCAGACTCGGGCCGTTGAGGTTGTTGTAAAGATTTGTGAAGTAGTACCTCGCATCACCCCAGCCCTGCCGGGCCACAGCGGCGCGCCCGGCCATCAGTTGCGCCTCATAGGTCAGCTCGGACGGCGGCCAATTCGTGTTCTGAAACAGCAGCTTATAATTCATCTCCGCCTCCGCCGGGGGGCCGGCGCGAAAATAGTAGTCCGCCACCCACCATTGCGCCAGCGGGGCGAACTCGCTGGTCGGGAACTGAGCAACGAGATTGGTGAAGCACGCCAAGGCATTTGTCTCGCGCCCAGCTTGGAAGTTGGCCCAAGCGCGGTAATACTCCGCGCGCGGCCGGGCCGCGTGGTTTGTGAACCCGGCCAGCCAGCCGTCGTATTGCGCGATGGCCTCCGCCCATTTCTTCTCCTGCTCGTAGGTAGCCGCCAATGCCAATTGCACCTCCGCCAGCAGCGGCGTGTGCGGCGCACTCTGGGCGAACTCCAGCAGCATCCGGCGCGCTACCGCCGGGCCGCCCTGGCGGCTGACTTCCTGCCCCGCCAGCAGCACAGCGCGGGCGGTATCCGGGCTGTCCGGGTACCAGACCCGAACTCTCTGGAGCGCGTTGGTGGCGGTAGCCAGGTCGTTCGCCGCCAATCCAGCGCGTACCGTTTGGCAGAGGGCGCGCTCAAAGAAGTTCGTCCTGGCCTCGGGCAGCGCGGCAAACTTCTCGATGATGGCCTGGTAGTTCTTGATCGCACCCGCGTAATCGGCCTGCCGGAACTGGGTGTCCGCCAGCCGGTAGTAGGCGGCCGCCAGGTCATTCGAAAACGGCAGGCACTCGACCGCAGCCTGGAAGGCGGCCTGGGCTTCCGGCAGCTTGCCCTCCTGCCAATAACACCATCCCAAGTCCAGTTGCGCCTTGCCCCAGAGCGGGCTCTTCGGAAACTTCTTCACCAGCGTGCGGAACGAGGCCAGGGCCAGTTGGAGGCCGTTGGTTGAACCCGGCGCATTCGTCGTGGCGCCGGCGTTTAAGTGGCTGTCCCCGCCGGCATCGTGCAGGCGCAATCGCAGTTCACCCAGCGTGAGCAATGCCAGGTCAGCCGAGGCCGCCTCGGGATACTGCGCCAGGAATTTCTCCAGCATCTCTGTCGCTCCCGGGATGTTGTCGTGCGCCAGGTAAAGCCTGGTGATCTTCAGCAATGCCTGACGCTGGCGCTCGGCCGGGACGCCCTGGGCGAGGTTCCGCTGGTAGGCGACAATGGCTTCGTTGGTCCGGCCCAAGCCTTCAAACAGGCCGCCCTGAAATGCGGCGCTCTCGGCTTGCAGGTTGCTTTGCCCCGTGTCGGCAGCCATCGCCAGGAGATTCGTCGTGCCTTGCAGCGCCGCCTCGGGCCGCCCGTCCGCCTGTTGGATGCGGCAAAGCAGGTATTGCCACTGCCAGGCCAGTAACGGCTTGAGCAATCGCTTGGCCAGCGGTTGTATAATTGCCTCGGCGGAGCGGTAAGCCTTGGTCGCCAACTGCGCTTCGGCCAGCAACAACCAGCCCTGCGCTAACTGCTCGGCGTCCGCCTGGGCGCGCACCGCGGCCTGGAAGGTCCCGTTCGTCGCCTGCAACAGCTCGATCACCTTCGGCCATTCCGCGGGCTCCATGCGAGCCAGCGCCGCTCGCGCCGACGCCTCGCCGATGACGGCTTCCAGACGCCGGGCCGAGTTCGGGTACTCCTTGACTACCTTCGCAAAGTCAACCCCGGCTGTGCGCCATTCTCCATTGCGGGCGCGGGCCTCGGCGATCCAGAAGAGATACTGGTCGGCATTCGTTCCGGCGGCATTCTGGTGCGCCGAAAGCAGCTCGATCGCACCGGCGTAATTCGACAATTGGAGCCGGGCCTGCGCCTGGAGCAAGATCGCTTCCGCCAGGCGCGGCGAGGCCGGATGCTTCTGGCGGAAATCGGCCAGCTCCGCCTCCGCCCGATCATAAAACGTGTCGTGGAAAGCCTTTACCGCCGCGTCGAAAGCGCGGTCCGCCGGGGTCGCCGCCAGAAGCCGCGGCTCCGCGGCAAGCAGCACAATCAGAAGCAGAATCCACCGGCACAGGACGGCCATAGCATCCCAACTCTAAACCAGACCGCACAGCGACGGAAAGTGGTAAATGGGCCGCGATATCCAGCGGCACTGCGCGCCAGGTGAGGCCCCGTCGCGACATCTCACTTGTTGAACCGGAAATTCACCACGTCGTAGTCCTGCACGACATACGTCTTCAGCTCCAAGCGCTGCTTGCCCGCGCGTTTGGCCTGCGTCTCCCCGCCTGCGGCGGAGAAGTCCGCGAAGCTGATGACCTCCGCGCGGATGAACCCTTTCTGGATGTCCGAGTGAATTGTGCCCGCCGCTTCCCAGGCGGTCGTCCCCTTCCGGATCGGCCACGCGCGATTCTCCTTGCCGCCGACCGTCAGGAACGAGATATAGCCCGCTTCCGCAAACGCGCGCAGCAGCAGCGCTTCGGGGTTCTGCAAGTCCCCGGCCGCCGCAACAGTAATCGGCTTGGTGGTGTAGAAACTGTGCGCCGCCACCGCCTGCAGGTCCTCCGCGCTCACGCCCGCGTTAAACAGGAACCGCTCGCTTTCGAGCAACCCTTTAATCCGCTCCAGCGCCGCCCGCTCCGCCGGATGAGGGTCACGGCCCAGGCGTGTCTCCACAAATTCGAGGTCCTTTAGGATCAGATCCGCCTTTGCGTCGCCGCTGGTGAGGATGGCGTCGGCATCCAGCAATTGGTCGTCGCCGATCACGTCGGCCTGCGCGTGTGTCTTCTTGTCGGCTTCGACCAGCGTGTGGGCCTCGTCGAGCCGGGGGTCTTTGAGGTTATGCTTGCCGAGCTTGATCTCCGCAATGCCAAACAGGGCGATCTTCATAAGAACCTTTGATCGGGCGTCATAAGAGGCCGGAGCTTAAAGAAGTCCGCCCAATTCGCAAACAGGTTTTCGGGCTTCAACCAGCGGGGGGCATCCTGCCTGCGGCTACGACTGCGGCCTGTAGCGCACGAGCAAGCTGGTGCCGCGTTTCATCATGCGCAGCTCGACATTGTTCATGAGCTGCCGGCCGGTGAGCGTGCGCGTCTGGTTCGCGCGGCCTTCCTCAAAGATATCGAGGTGATAGGATACCTCTGGATTCACGCCCCTCAGGCCGGTCTGGAGCACGGGGTAAGGGCACTCATCGCGGCGGAAGGCTTGCACAATACCCGCGTTAAGGTCGCTGCGATGAAGTTGCCAGGCAAGCAGCGCGGTCGGACCGAGCGCGCATGGAGTGAGCGGGTAGAAATCGCCATACCAGAATTCCTGATTCAGTTTGACCTCGGCGAGCGCGGTGCGGGCGGCCTTGATGGAGAACGTCTCGTCCAGGACGGGGAACTGGCAGATGACCCCGGCGGTCGCCGAGCTGCGCAGGTCGTAAGCGTCGGTGGTCCAGGCGCACGCGCCAAACAAGGGCACGTAAAGGCTCAGGCCGTAAACATGGGTTTGGTTCCAGTCGGCGTGGCCGGGGGAACAGCCGGTGTCGCTGTGCCAGAGCGGCACAGAGCGGCGGCAGGTTTCGAGGTCAATCCTCCGCCCGCCGCTGGCGCAATTGTCAATAAACAGCCCGGGGTGCTTGGCCAGCAACTCGTCCCAAAGCGCGTACAGGCCTTCCACGTAACGGATTTCCGTCAGGCCCAGGCGGTTGGTGGCGTCGGCCTGGCGCCAGAAGCTGAGCGGGTCAATGTTGAAATCATTGCGGTAAGCGTCCATGCCGAACTCAGTGATGCGCCGTGACAGCAAGTCCGCAAGCCAGCGGCGGGCGGCGGGATCACCGAGCTTGAACAGACCGCCCTTGTCGCCGCCAAACACGAATTCAGGGTGGTCGCGGGCGATTTGGCTCCTGGGCGCGACGCGCTCAGGCTCAAACCAGACCATGAATTTGAGGCCCAACTGGTGGCAGGCTTCACTCACGGGCTTCAGGCCATTGGGGAACCGCTGGGACGGGTAGAACCAGTTGCCTACGCCGTTGGGGAAGCCGCCCTCGAACCACGCAGCATCGAGCCAGTGCATGTCGCAGCCGACGTTGTAAGCGGCCCGAGCGGCTTGAAGCTGGCCAGCTTCCGTCCCCCAATCAGGGCGCGTACTGGCGTACCGGTCGAAGCATTGGAGCGCGACCGGCATGGCCAGCGGCCGTCCGTTCAGCTTAGGGGTATACTCGAACAACATCAGGCGGCGGAAGCGATTGTGCGCTTCCAAACGGTCGCCCTGCCATGCCAGGATGAGGATGCGCGGGGTGCGAATCTTCTCACCGGGACGCAGCACGAGGGAGAGCCTCTCCAAGCCAATACGCAGGTTGGTTGGCCCGGCCGCCGCGCGGTCCAGGACGGCACGCCATTGACCCGACCAGCCTATGGCAGTGATCAGGCCTTCGTCGCCGTACTGAACATTAAAGAATGGAAACGCGCCGCTGGAGGAACGTCCGCCTTCCGGCGTCAGCACAACGCTCTGGCCGGGCTCAATCTCCGTCTCGATCGGCAGGAAAGAACGCTCGCCGCCGACATCGCCGTTCAACCGGTGCAATTTGACCGGCTTGCGGTGGTAGCCGGTAATCAGTTGGGTGTCGAAGGCATGAACCTGGTCGAGCAAGGGCGTGTCCTCCGTGCCCAGATTCTCGAACTCCAGCATCCACTCGACAGCCGGGTAGCGCTTGAAGACCATGGCGGTGGCGCTCACGCGCAGGCTGGTGTTGGGATCGGTCCAGCTTCGCTGGTGAATAATTCGGTTTGGGGTTTCTTTCGTTTCGATTGTGCGCTGCCAGCTATTCAGGACCGTGGTTGCGCCCGCCTTCCCATAACGGAACGAGAATGGCCGCGTCGAGCGGAGGAAAGGCTGGCTGCCCGCATCCGCCCAATGGACTACCCCATCGCCCGTGATGACACAGGCATCGGCCCAGTCAGCCTGGTCGTGGCTCGAGCCATCAGCGGTCGCTTCCACCTTGAGGACAAGTTGCCGTGTTCCAGGGGGCAGATTGATCTTGACCGGCACCGGGGCATTGGTGCCTCGAAGGACGGGTGTCCGGAAAACACTCCGGCCGTCTAACTCAACGTTGAACTGGACCGAGCCGCGCACTCCCTCGGTGTCAGGGTTGTTGTCTAACCCGACGAACGCCCTGAACTCTTTCGCGTCCGGCGGCAGGCGCAGAAGCAACTCGCTGTTGGCGTGAGTGCCCAGCCCGTGCTTGAACTTGCGCTTCCCAATCTGGATCGGCGTCTCGATGCACGACTGGCCGAACCGCAAACTGCCGTGGTCCTGATGGCGAACCGTGACGCGCACTGCCGGCGCGCGCCCTGGCGGCAATCGCCCCGTGAAGACCTGGCTGACCCAATCCTGCATTTCCTGGATTTCCACGGGATTGGCCATGAGAGCATCCGCCGGCGCATCTGCCGGAATGTCGGAGGCGCCGAGCCCCAACACGGCCTGCGCGGCAAGCAAGAGCACCAACAGCGAAGACGCGAGCGCGCGGCCGCTGTATGTGGGAATCGCGCACCTGAACATGCGACGAGAGTACCTGATCCCGGAGAGCAGAGCAAGCGCGGTGCGACCGGCGGCTGCGCTGTCCTCGGTCTTCTCCTGCCCTTGCACCACCTGCACCCCGCAGCGGCGGTCTCCCACCCTGTCGCAGCTAAGGAGAGTCGGGCAGCATCTGAGCCTTGAGCCGCTCGAAGTGGTCGCGCACACGGGTCTTGGCCGTGAACTCCCAGACGGTGGTGTGCTGTTCGCGCAAGGCCAGCAAAGCGGCAGACCAGGCCTGGGCCCAGCCGCTTTCGATGGACCAGGCGCCCCAGCCGACGTCCGCCGAACTCGCCCAGGCTTCCCAGCGACGGTCGTCGAAAGCGCGAAACCAGGTGCCGTTCAGGTAGGGGAACTTTCGCGAGCGAGTCTGGATGCGGCAGAGATACTCAGCCAGCCGGTTTTCAGCGTCCTTGAACCTATGGTCGCCAGTCGCACCGACGGCCTCATGCAGGCCGAGCAGGGCGAAGCCGCTGGTGTAAAGCTGGTCGCTGACGGGGTCGCCATTCTGCTGCAACAACGGGGTCTCGCCGGTGCCGTAATCTTCGTTGCGCTGGGGCGTTTGGTAGTGGCCGCCATGGACACGACCCAGGCGTTCGTGGATTGCCCCGGAAGGTTGCTGGCAGGCGAGGAGATCGCCCGCGACACGGTCCAGCCATTGGCGGTGCTCGGGAGTATCTTCCACGCGGACGAGCCAGGCGAGGCAAAGGAGCATGTGGGCGCGTTCGAGGTTGTCAGACCAGCGCCACTGGTCGGGATAGGCTTTCATGGTCATGGCGATGGCTGTGCGCGACCGATCCAGGAACGGCCGGAACCCGGTGTGCTGGTAAGCCCATAGATAGCACGCCCAGAGATACGATTCGAAGTGCGGCGCGTAGCTGATGGGCTCGCCCTCGTAATAGGGCCTCCAGCCGTTCTTCTCCAGGGCCGGCAGGTCGATGCGGTCAGTGCGGAAACCGAGCTTGCCGGTGGTGCGCAGGTTGGCCAGCAGAGCGCGCATGAGACGCTCGTCCCAGCGGGTGCTCTTCATGGCGGCGGCGGCGACGGCCGTGGCCAGCATGGAGCGGGCGTTGTCATCGCCGTAATTGGCCACGAGCCAGGCGGGCGCAATGTCGCCCCACCCAATGAGGCCGAAAGCGCCGTGCTTCGGGTCGTCGCGCGGGCCCCGGCACATGCCGGAGGTGAAATAGACGAAGTCGAGTAGGTTGCTGGCGATCAGGGCGCTGGATTTGCGACGGTTGAGCTGGTTGTCCAGTGCGAAGACCATAGCAGATTCGAGATTGCAGTCGGCTCGCAGCGGGAGGCGGCGAAGCTGGTTGCCGTCGAAGAGGATTCCCGAGGCGTAACCTTCCAAAATGCCGAGCGAGCCATCGCCTTCGGGCGCGTCGGGCCCGGCAGGCTCGGCCGTTTCGGCATTGGCGGCCAGGGCCTCGTAGAGTCGCGACTTCTCTGACGGATGAACCAGCAAGTGCGAGCTGGCGAACCACGCGGCGGACTGCTCAAACGCCTGGCGCTGGAAACGGCGGGGCAGCTTGGCGGTGGCGCTGAAAGCGGGTCCCACGACTGGCGTCGCCTTCAACGGGTGGGCGTGCTGCGGATCGAGGGTGGCGAGTATCTTCTCCCACACAAGCAGCCAATCACCGGCGGGGGCATAGCGTCCGGTGACAAAGCTGCTCAGCCTGGTCGTCGCAACCATTAGCTTGCGCTCCGGCACCTCAAAGAGAATCGGAAAGGCGTCCTTGTCCGGGATACCGTAAATGGCCGTGTCATAGCCCGCCACCCTTGCCACGACCAGCACGGCGGGCGGCGCGTTGCTGACCGGCACGAAATGGCAGTCGTGCGCGGCAAGTATGCGGAGGCGGGGAAGCGCGGGCGCCAATCCATCAGAGGACACGACGATGCGCTCCCAAGTGGTGGAGCGGGGCGGCGCAATGTCGAGGCCGGGAACGGCGGCGGGGTATTCAATGAACAGGCGAAGGTCCTTTTGCCGCGCCAAGTCTAAGCCAGCCGGGCTGAGTGTTGTCCGGGACGCGGGGTAATTATCCGCCAGCAGCAATACGCCGGAGCCGGGCGGAGCCGCTTCTACTGCGGCGAGTGGCGTCGCGAAGCGCGGATAGCGGGCCTTGCCCAAGGAGGCGTAGAGGTCGTTCTGTGCGGTACAGCAAAACGTCAAGGCCGCGGTGCCGGGCCTTGCCGCTGACGCAGGAGTGACCGCCACAAGCAGCGTACCACCCAAAAGTGCGAGCAGAAACGGGGGTAGGTTCATTTGGAGTGTAGGATTGGGCGATGATCGGCCAATTGCATTGGATAAGGATGATTGAAGAGTCAGCCCGAGGCAAGCCAGCCTCGGGCTTGGCCGCCGTTGGCCAAGTAGCGCACTCCACTGATGCAGTCCCGTATCCCTGAACCCGGTAGTCACCCCACTGAAAACCGGCGTTGTGTCCATTTTTGAGACAGTGATAGTTCCCGAGCGTAGTCTTCCCGGCCAGAAATGCCAGTGTGACAACGCTGTGACACCCGTGATACCCCTGTGTGTATCCCATGGGGATCGCTCCCCATGGGATACACACCGTAGTCCCACTGGATTGGCGCCGTCCCATCACCGGAGCTGGTTTGGGAATCACGCAGTCAGGGGGGCGACCATCCCAGCTGTGCCGAGCATGGCAATTTCATTGCGGCTTTGCGCTACCAAAGCTATTCCCTGCCAAAGCAGCCGGTTGCCTGCAAAGTGAAATCTCGTATATCCGCTTGCGCCTGCCCGTCTCTTCTCGTGTCTTCATCCAGCAACCCACCGCCAAGCACTGCCGATCCACCAGCCCCGGCAGCGCCTCCGGAAGCCCTTGCTTCCTTGTATCGCTTCACCGCCACCCCTTTTGCCAACTCGCAGCTTGAATCCTGCAGGGCTAAACCTGAGACTCCGAGCGTGCGCTGGAAGAAGATCACATTGATCGGCGTGGGCCTGCTGGGCGGTTCGCTTGGGATGGCCCTGCGGCGACGCCGGCTTGCGGCATCGGTGGTGGGGTTTGTCCGGCGCGCAGCCAGTGTGGTCGAGTGCGAAACTCTCCGGGCGGTGGATCGGGCTACTTTAGATTTGGCCGAAGCGGTGCGAGGAGCAGAACTGGTTGTCCTGTGCACACCCCTGGCCCAAATGCGGCCGCTGGCGGAACAGATGCTGCCGGCGCTCAAGCCGGGGGCCATCGTGACCGACGTAGGGAGCGTCAAGGCCAGCGTCGCGCGGGACCTGGAAGCGCTCCTGGCGAAAGCGGGGGCACACTTTGTAGGCAGCCACCCGATGGCCGGTGCCGAAAAGATGGGCGTCGTGGCGGCGCGGGCAGATTTGCTTGCCAACGCCGTGTGCGTCGTTACCCCCACACGGAAGTCGAGCTCGGCTGCAGTGCAGAAGGTGGAGCAGTTCTGGAAGGCGGTCGGCTGCCGCATACTTCGGCTCACGCCAGAGACGCACGATGAGCTGGTGAGCCGCTCCAGCCACCTGCCACATGTAGTGGCCGCCCAGCTAGCGAACCTGATTCTCAGCCCGAACCGCCCGAAAGAACAGGCAACGCTCTGCGCCAACGGCTTTCGGGATACGACGCGTATTGCAGTCAGTTCCCCGGAAATGTGGCGAGACATCACCCTGGCCAACCGGAAGAACCTGCTGCGGGCATTGGCGGTCTTCACCACGGGCTTGCAGCAGTTCAAGCGCGCACTGAAGGCCGGGGATGGGCGGGCTGTGTCGAGGTTCTTCGAACAGGCCAGGCAAAAGCGCGAGGAGTGGGCGGCACACGCCGGCTCGCGCTCGCCGGAGTGAAAGCCGTGCAACTTCCGGTCTAGACTATGGCGTTGCCCGACCTCGTTGAAATCGTTCCGCTCGACAAGCCGGTGCAGGCCGAGATCACGGTGCCGGGGTCAAAGAGCATTACAAACCGCGCACTGATCCTGGCGGCGTTGAGCGAGGGCGAAACGACCTTGCATGGCGCGCTGTGGAGCGAGGACACGCAGGTAATGACCGAGTGCCTGCAGGAACTGGGGTTCATGGTGAACGTCGAGAACGATCCGCATGAGCCGTGCAATCGCACCATCACCGTTTACGGCAAAGGCGGCCAGGTGCCCCGCGGCGGCACCGCGACGCAGCCATTGGAGCTCTTCGTCGGCAATGCCGGCACGGCGGCTCGGTTTCTGACGGCGCTGGTTTGCCTGGGTGACGGCGTCTATCGGCTGACTGGCGTGCCGCGCATGCACGAGCGCCCCCAAGCCGCGCTGTTCCAGGCGTTGCGCGAGCTGGGCTACCGGATCGAGTCGGCCAACGGCAAGCTCCCGGCACTGGTCCACGGCCGCGGCCCGCATGCAGCAAGGAGCCAGGTGAGCATTGCTGAAAGCTCACAGTTCGCCTCAGCGCTCCTGCTTTGTTCGGACGCTGGCAGGTGGCAGGTCGAGGTGTCGGAAGAGAACGCCGAGGAGTCACCCTACGTCGCCATGACGCGGAATTTGATTGCGGGATTTCCTCGAAGCGGAGGCCGGTTTCAGATTGAACCGGATGCATCGAGCGCCAGTTACTTCCTGGCCGCGGGCTCCCTTCTATCCCTCAGCGAGCCTGCCTTAGCGTCGGTGGTAAATGTCCATGCCGGGCCAGTTACAGACTGGCAGGTGGACTCCAAATTCCGGCGCTTTCTGCCTCTGCCGGCCAGCATCTCGCGCCTCACCGACCTGGGCGACAGCATAATGACGGCGGTGATCCTGGCGCCGTTTTCGCAACGGACCGTCCAGTTCACCGATCTTGGCCGCTTGCGTGCCCAGGAGTGCGAACGCGTCGCGGCTCTCCGCACCGAGTTGACGAGGTGCGGCGGAACGGTGATCGAAGAAGGAGACACGCTGACAGTTCATCCCTCCCGGCTTCACGGCGCGGAGATTGAAACCTACCACGATCACCGCATGGCCATGTGCTTTGCGATTCTGGGATTGAAAGTTGCCGGAATAAAACTCAAGAATTCCGTGTGCGTGAAGAAGACGTTCCCGAATTTCCTCCAGAAGCTGGCCGCCCCCCCGCCCGGCGGACTGGGAGCGAAGCTGCTAGAGGCAAAGGGCGGACGTATCCTCAGCGAAGCTGAACTGTTTGCTGAATGAATCCACTACACCCGTTAGGAAACCGATGTTGCAGCCCAATCGAAGGCCACCGATCGTAATCGCCATTGACGGCACGAGCGCCAGCGGCAAGAGCACCAACTCCAAGCTGGTGGCCAAGGCGCTGGGCTTCGTGCATGTGGATACCGGCGCCATGTATCGGACGCTGGCGTGGTATTGCCTGCAGCAGCGGATTGACGTGCAGAACGCCAAGGCCGTGGCGGCTGCCTGCCGCCGCTGGAAGACGGCGCTCAAATGCAGCGACGGCCACGCCTACTTGGTGGTGGACGGCTATTACCCCGCCCAGGAGATTCGGACCGCCGAGGTCAGCGGAGCGGTGTCACACGTGGCCACCGTGCCCAAAGTGCGCGACTGGATGAAAAGGAAGCAACGCGAGTGCATCCAGTTCGGCAATTTGGTTATGGAAGGTCGGGACATCGGCACCAATGTATTCCCGGAAACCGATTTCAAATATTACCTGGATGCGAAGCTGGAAGAACGCTCCCGCCGCCGGGCCGCCGACGGCATCCAGGAAAATCTCGCGGCTCGCGACCAGCGGGACAGTCAGCGCGCCGCGGCTCCCCTCATGATCGCGCTGGGGGCCAGGGTCATCAACAACTCGCAAATGACCTCGGAGCAAACCAGCGGGACAATCCTGGCGGATATCCGAAAGCGGCTGGCGGATGCGGAGAAGGCTCGAGGCAGATGAGCCGCCATGAACTTTTGGTATTTCCTCGGTTGGTGCGGCTATCGGCTGCTCTACAAGTTCTACTTCCGCTGGCGGGTGTATAACGCCGAGCGGGTCCCGCTGGAAGGCGGGGTGATCCTGGCCTCCAACCACGCCAGTTACCTCGATCCGCCCCTGGTGGGTGCCGGCTTGCGGCGTGGCATCAACTACCTCGCCCGGGAGAACCTCTTCCGGTTCCCGATAATGGGCTGGGTCCTCCGCCAATGGCAGGTCGTGCCCGTGGACCGGGATGGCGGCGGAGCGGCGGGGCTCAGGGCGATTCTGGACCGGTTGCTGGCTGGCGGAGCCATTATTCTCTTCCCCGAAGGCACACGGACGCGAGATGGCAAGCTGCAACCAGCCCGATCGGGCATTGGGCTAACAGTTATCAAGTCCACGGCGCCGGTAGTGCCAGTGCGCGTCTTCGGCACCTACGCCGCGTATGGGCGGCACCTGCTCTTCCCTCGCCCTCGCCGGGTGGCAGTGAAGTATGGCCAGCCATTGGACTTCGAACAACTGCGAGCCGAGGCAAAGACCTGCTCGAAACCGCGCCTTAAGGAGATTTACCAACAGGTCGCCGACGAGATCATGGCGGCGATCGCCAAACTCGAACCGCACGCAGACAAGGCCCGCTTCCCGTAAGGGTCACTCAACAAGCGAGCGGATCAGACTTTCGGCTCCCAACCCGGCCGGTAGGTGCGGCTGGCGAAAGCAGTGGCCGCCTCATCGCCGACAATCCGCCGCGTCTTAGGGTCAAAGTTGATCGTGTGCCCGGTGCGCCAGGCGATGTTGGCCAGGTGACAAAGCACCGTGCTCTTCTGGCCCTCCTCGATCTCGGACTTGAGTTCTTTGCCTTCCCGGATGCCATCCAGGAAGTTGGCGAAATGGACGGAGTCAAAGTCAAACAAGCCGTCGCGCTTGCTCTTGATTTCGCGGAGCACCTTGTTGTTCAGGTCGTAAATGGTGGTGTTGTTCCCAGCCATCGCCAGGCAACCCTTTTCGCCGTAGAAATTGACGCCAACGCTGGCGCCTTCAAATCCGCGCGGGGCGCAGCTCTGGCAGTCCCAGGCAATGCCCTTGTCCCCATAGTCGAACGTGGCGCCCATCGTATCCGGGGTTTCCCAATCGTCCTGGTAGAAATACCGGTTTCCGCCGCAGGTAATCCGACTCGGGAGATCGACTTGCAGGCCCCAGCGAGCCAGGTCAAGCATGTGGACACCGTTGTTGCCACTTTCGCCCGTGCCCCAGTTCCAAAACCAGTGCCAGTTGTAATGGATGATGTTGTCCTGAAAAGGCCGCTCAGGCGCGGGCCCTTGCCACAAGCCGTAATCAAGCCATTCGGGAACCGGCGCCGGCTTGCCACGGCCAATCGAGGTGCGGCGATTGGCGTACCAGCCGCGGGCGAAGGAGACCTTCCCCAACTCGCCCGCATGGAGCGCCTGGATAGACTCGATTACCCAGGGCCAACTGCGCCGCTGGTTGCCCATCTGCACGACGCGCTTATACTTGCGCGCGGCGGCCACCATAAGCTCGCTTTCGCGCAAGTTGTGGCTGCCGGGCTTCTCGATATAGACATGCTTGCCCGCCGCGCAGGCAAGGATAGTGGCCGGCGCGTGCCAATGCTCGGGCATGGCGATGGATACTGCGTCAAGGTCGGCCTTTTCCAGGATGGTGCGGAAGTCTTTGACGCCCTGGGGTCGCCGCTGCTGCTTCTTGGCGACGGCAGCAATGCCTTTCTCGACGGCGCGGCTGTCCACGTCGCAGATGTAGCCAATCTCGGCATTGGGCAGCGCCAGGTAGCCCGAGATATGAGCCATGCCGCGGCCGTTGCAGCCGATGATGGCGACAACGACCTTCTCGTTCGGGCTCCTGGCCCCCCGCAGCGAGGCGGCGCCGCCCAGGACACCCAATCCCGCAGCGAGCGCGGATGTTTGCTTAAGAAAGTTCCGGCGATTAATTGAGTCAGTCATGGCGCCATGAAATGGTCTTGCGGGGATTCTGGCAAGCAAACTCGGCACTGCCAAGTGAGAGGCTTCAGATGCCGAGATTCGAAAGCGTGCCGCTAATGGAGTTGACGATTTGGACGAGCCGGGGGTGAGATTCTTCGAGTTCCCTGACCGCCGAGCCCAACCCCTGGAGCGAGAGTTTGAGCGACTCCGGATTCTGTTTCGCGCGAGTGGCCTCGTGGGCGGAAACATCCGTGAACCTGGCAATGCTTTGGGCCTGCTCCTCGTGTGTCTTGGACAACTCGGCAACCTCCGACTTGAGTGTGCCAAGCAATTCCAATAACTCCTGCCGACGCTCCTCCTTGACGGCCTCGACGCTCCGGATTCTCTCTTCAATCTTGCCTATGGTGTTCTCGATCATCGTTATGGCTTCGGCTTCCGGTCTAAAGATACTGTTTGCTGAAAGGCTGGCAAGCAACACAAACGCGGCGAGATATCACACCACAGGAAGGTGGATCCGGGCAGGAGGGCCACGGCATCCAGCAGTGTTGCTGAACGTCCCCGTGCAGAGGGGCAAAGCCGGCCGCTTCAACGCGTTGTCGGGTCCAGTCGCTTGAGGAGTGGCTGCACCAGCTTCCAAATGGCGGCCTGAGTGGTGGCGACGTCTCCGGCGGCGTCGAATTGCCGCACGCGTTGCGGCTCGGCCGCGGCGATGGCCTGATACCCCTGAGCCACGCGATCGAAGAATGCCTGATCCGCCTCCTCGAACCGGTCGCGCTTGATGGTCAACGGCAAGGTGGGCTGGCGAGCCCGCCGGCGGGCTGCGCTGACTTCGTGCGAAACGACAAAGAGCAGCGTCAACTCCGGCCGGGTATCGCCCACAGCCACATCAATGATGCTCTTGACCATCTGCAAGTTCAGCTGGCGCCCGTATCCCTGATAGGCGGTGGTAGAATCATAGAAGCGGTCGCACAGGACAATCTGGCCGGACACAAGGGCGGGGCGGATCACTTCGCGGACCAGTTGAGCACGGCTGGCGTTCATAAGAAGTAGTTCGGCCTCGGGGGTCATGGCGTGGTTGGCCGGGCTGTGCTTGAGTGTGTGGCGAATCTCCTCCCCGACGGGTGTGCCGCCGGGTTCGCGCAAGGTGCGAACTCCATAGCCCATTGACCGCAGGCGCTCCGCCAGCAGCGATATCTGGGTCGTCTTTCCGCTGCCTTCCGTCCCTTCGAAAGTAATGAAAACGCCCTTCATGTCACACGCGTTTAGCCCGCGCGCCCTTGGGGGTGTCCTCGATGATCCAGCCTTTGGCTTTCAGCTCGTCGCGAATCAAATCCGCGCGCCCGAAATCCCGGGCCTTGCGCGCTGCCTGCCGGGCTTCCAGCAGCGCGGTGATTTCCGCTGGCACTTCCACTTCCTTCGGCGCCCCGACACCCAGCACCGCATCCACCTTTTCCCACGCGGCCAGCCCTTCGGCGGCTGCGGTGGCATCCAGCATATTGTCCGCCAGCGCCCGATTCGTCTCGCGGATCCACTCGAAGATTGCCCCCCAGGCGCCGGAGATGTTCAGATCATCGTCCAGGAAATCAGCAAACCTGCCCGGCAAAGGCGAGGTGCCCACTGCTTTTGCGTTCCCCGCCAACTCCCGCAGCTTCGTCAGGCAATCATCAATGCGCGCCAGCGCCGCCCGCGCGCTTTGCAGGCCTTCCAGGGTGAAGTTGAAAGTCTCGCGGTAATGGGCCGTCAGCAGCAGATAGCGGATTTCCCGCCCGGTGAAGCCCTTCGCCAGCAGATCGCGGAGCGTGAAGAAGTTCCCCAGCGACTTGCTCATCTTCTTTCCCTCGACCAGAAGGTGGGCCCCGTGCAGCCAGTACTTGACGAACGACCGCCCGGGCGGCTGAAGTCCCGCACCCTCGCTCTGGGCGATTTCATCCTCGTGATGCGGAAACATCAGGTCTTCGCCCCCCAGGTGCAGATCGAAGCTCGGCCCAAGCAGTTTCATACTCATCGCGCTGCACTCGATGTGCCAGCCGGGCCGGCCTTCGCCCCACGGGCTGGCCCAGAACACGTCGCCATCCTCCGGCACGCGCGCTTTCCAGAGCGCAAAGTCGGCGACGGCGTCTTTCTCATATTCGTCGCTTCGGACCCGCTCGCCCACGCGCATCTCATCGAGCTTCAGGTTCACCAATTGTCCGTACCGTGAACCGCTGCCGCGATACTTCTCGATGCTGAAATACACCGAGCCCTCCGGGGTCCGGTAGGCCAGCCCGCGCGCCACCAGCTTCTCGATCAACGCGATGATCTCCGTTACGTGCTCCGTCGCGCGCGGCGTCTGATGCGGCATCCGGCAATTCAGGGTCTTAAGATCGTCAAAGAACGCCGCTTCAAACTTGCCAGTGAACTCCCGCAGCGTGGTCTTCGTCTCGCGGACCCGCTTGATGATCTTGTCGTCCACATCCGTAATGTTCATGGCGTGCTGGACGGCGTAGCCTTTGAAGTCGAGGTAGCGCCGCACCAGGTCGCTGAAAATGAAAGTCCGCCAATTGCCTATGTGCGCGAAGTCATAGACCGTCGGACCGCAGCAGTACAGGCCGACCCTTTTCCCACCGGGATCCAGCGGAACAAACTCCTGCACCGAACGCGATAAGGTGTTGAACAGCGTTAAACCCATACACGAATGCGTGGGAGATTAGGGGCGAAGCGCGGAAAGGAAAGGATAAAGTCCGCCGCGAAGACGGGATTGGAGTTGTAACCACTGCCTCTATTCGCTTAAGAATCAAGAAGACGGATGAAGCTATACCCTGAGCCAAAAATGGAAACTACATCTCCGGCGCGTTTTACGGTCGGTTTAATGGTGTGGGCGTCGCTCGCGCTCGCAGGTTCCAACGCGCAGACCAACACCTCCGCTCCTGGCCCGGTTCCAGCCCAGGTAGTCATCATCGGAACGCTGCATGGCGGGCACAGGTCGAGCACCAACTACTCCGTGGAACTGCTGCGAAAGCTGATTGTGGCCGTGAAACCGGCCGCTATTTTGATAGAGACTCCGCCGGAGATTGCTGGCCAGCCGACGGTGCGCGACGGGCGGGCCACCAACCCGGGAGGCGGTGTTGAAAACACCATAGCAAACATTGCGGCGGATGATTTGGGCGTCAATGTCATTGCTTACGACCGTGAGGGGCGCCAGGAGTACTACCTGAAGACCCACTATATTCCGCGTCAGGAGGCTGCTTTCAGGGGCCTGGACAGGTGGTTTACCGCCCAGGCCGGCCGCGCACCGGACTCGATTGTCCACCTGGCGAACCGGCTGAGGCTCGAGACGATCGGAAAGCAAGACAACATCAACCGCAAAGGCGGCCCAGAGGCGGTCAACTCGGCCAATTTCGACATGGTGATCGCTGCCAAGCACGGCATTCTCTTCGGCATGGGGCCGAAGCTGGTCATGGCTGCCGGGGAGCAGGCGTTGGCCGAGGAGCTGTTCTTCGTGAGCCATGAGTGGCAGGAGCGCAACCAGATTATGGCCCGGCACATACGGGAGATTGCCTGCAAGTTCGCAGGCAAGCGCCTGGTGGTCCTGACGGGGGCGGAACACCGATACATCCTGCGCGAGCTGCTGGCGAAGGCGCCGGAGTTGGAGATTAGGGAGTTCTACGAGGTGCCCGAATGGACCGGAGCCGTGCCGCCGGAGTTCGCCAGCCCGGCGCGGAAAGGGCAGCTCGCGGGCCCAGCCTCGATCGGGCAGCGACCCGGCGCTCGAAACGGAGACGCAGCCAGCGCCGCAGCACCAGAGGTAACGCTGGTGGGCATCGGCATCGAGCTGCAGAACGGGTATCCCGACATCAAACGCTTGTTCCCCGGCTCGCCGGCCGAGTTGTGCGGTCAGCTTCATCCGGGGGATCGTATTCTCGCCCTGGCGCAGGGCGATCAAGCATTTGTGGATTCTCGCAAGCTGGGCCTGCAGGAGCTGGTGCAGATGATCCGCGGCAAGCCTGGCACGACGATCCGGCTTCAGGTCCTGCCGGCTGACGCTCCGCCAGTTGCGACTCCCCGGACAATCGCCCTTGTCAGGAACAGCTACGCCATCAACCGCTGAGCTGCAGTGGGAAAGGAGCTCGGCCGCCGCTTATCAGGCTTTGCGAGGACGGGAGCTGCTCCCCCATGCATCCGCGCTGCGGCCGCGCGGGGTGTTACAATATGCTTGCCAGCGAGCGGGCGTATGCGAGAATGTGGGAGTATTAGTTTATGACCACAGCAGTGCAGCAAGCTTGGCAGATTACAGCCGCATGAATGAATTCCAGCCGGGGAGGCTGAGTTGAGCCGCCCTTTTCCCTTCCGTTCGCGTTACTCCCGGGAGCCTCTGCATCGTCGCAATGGCAAGATCCGTGCCCGTGAAGTGCGCGTGCTCGACGAGAACAAGCAGCAAGTGGGGGTCATGTCCCTCAACGAAGCCCTGCGGCTAGCCATGAGCAAGGGGCTGGACTTGGTGGAAATCGCCCCCAACGCCACGCCGTCCGTGTGCCGGATCGTGGATTACGGCAAGTTCATGTACGAAGAGGCCAAGCGGCATAAGGACACGCAGGGGCGCCAGTCGGCGAGCAAGATGAAGGAGATTCAGCTTTCGCCGACGATTGATCCACACGACCTGGAAATAAAGGTAGGCCACGCGGTCGGCTTCCTGTGCGAGGATATGAAGGTGCGGGTCAAGCTGCGCTTTCGCGGGCGGCAGAAGGCGCACACGGAATTCGGGTTTGAGGTGGTCAACCGCTTCGTCCAGAAGATCAGCCCCTGGGGCCAGGCGGATGCACCGCCGAAGATGCTGGGCGACCGCGACCTAAACGTCGTTCTCAGCCCATTGCCTCGCAACAAACGCGCCAGGAATCCCCGCCAATCCGAGCCGCCGGAACCAGCAGCGCAGGGAGCACCGTCGATGCCGCCAGTTGCGCCGCCAGCATCCGGTTCGGCTGCTTAGAGCCTGTTTAAAAATGCCAGTCTAATGCCGGGTGTGGACACCCGGCCTACAGGGAATCGGCGAAAAGGCGCAAGCCTGTAGGCCCAGTCCCCTGACCGGGCGAATTCTCAAACAAGCTCTTAGCCCGGATATTTCATCTTCCGCACGAAATGCTGACAGGCCAGCGCGTGGGCATCCTGCCCGCTTGAGTCACTCTAACCTTGTAAGCGGGCAGGATGCCCGCAGCACCACTTCGCAGGGGTGAGAGGTCCCGACTAGGAATCGGCTTTCGGTTTCACCTGAAGGGTGGAGACCACCTCGCGCACACCGTCAGTCTCCATCGCCAACAGTATCGCCTCGCCGATATGATCGGAGGAGGTCACAAAGCCGGATAAGGTGACTACTCCGCCGGTGGTGTTGACTGAAATATTGAGCGCCGAGAGATCACGGCTCGCGACCAGCTTGGCCTTGATGGCAGCAGTAATGCGCGCGTCGGCGGTGGCATCGGCTATCGCCTTGCCGGCTGCGCTGGCTTCGCGGCGAACAACTTGACCGGTGCGAGCCAGTTCCTCCTTGATGTCCTCGGGCCGCAGCCGGAGAGAGCGGATCTTGTCCTGGGCTGCGTCGCGGGCAGCGGTGGCGGCACTCTCGACCTTCTTCTCGGCCGACTGCCAGCGCGGGTCATTCCGATACGTAGTGTAAAACCAGACTCCCGCACCGCCAACGGCGATGCCCAGGACCAACACCATGAACGTTCTCATACTCAACGCGGTCTATTCGTTGTGGGGAATCTTGATCGTGCTGCCGCCAATAAACTCACGGATGACGGCATCACCGGGGATTATGTCGTAATTCGCAGCCTGTTCCCTGCCCAGCGCCTCCACGGAATCCAGCAGATGCTTGACCCGCTCATAGCGGATGCGGGCGTCTAGAAAACCACTGTAGGATTGAAAGTCCTCAGGGCATGGCAGGTAGCCGTCCGGGCCGCAGAAAAACGGCTTGAGAACGGGCAGGTCGAATGGGAAGCCGCCATTGACAACGTGGTCGGCCAATCCGCTCAACGGGATGATGCTGAATAGTTCGCCTGCGCGGACATAATGCCAGTGCAGGATCGTGAGCAGCGGGCTGTGATTGCGGTGCTGAACATCGCGCAGCATGCGGCGCAGCAGGCGGACATCAGTGAAATGCGTGCGGCGCCCGCTGCTGCCATCGCCCTCGTAGAGAACATTCTGAGTCTCGATGTAGAGGCGGAACTGCGAGGAGGCGGGAATGCCTTCCGTAATGGGCGGGTAAAGCCCATGCAAGCAATCCAGCAGGAGAATCTGCCCGGCCTCCAATTTGATGCGTTTGGTGGCAGTGCGGCGGCCTTCCTTGAAACTGTAAATCGGCTTCTCAATGGTCTCGCCCGCGAGCAGTGCGGCGAGGTGGCTGTTGAGCAACTGGATGTCCAGTGCTTCGGGCGTCTCATAGTTGCGGTCGTTGATCCAATCGGTGGGATGCTCGACGAGCGACCAGAAATAGTCATCAAGGTTGAGCATCAGAAAGCGCAGGCCCTGCTTCTGGAGCCGCTCCGTCAATTTGACGGTGGTGGTCGTCTTCCCGGAGGAGCTCGGGCCGCTGACCCACATCATGCGAAGCGGATCCCCGCCGCTGCAGCGCTGCATGACCTTCCGGGCCGCTTCGTCAAGCGACTGCTCATACAGTCCGAGCGACTCGTCCACCAGCGCCTTGGTTCTCCCGCTGCGGACGATTTCGTTGAGACCGGCGACGGTATCGCAGCCACGCGCTCGGTTCCAGGCCAGTGTCTGATCCATGCGCACTCGCGGAAAGCCGTTGCCCATGAACTTATCCGTCGTAATCGCGCCTTCCCGCAGCCAATGCCTGCCCCAGCGATAACATTCGTAGGCGTCGGCCGTGTTCTGGAAGCCATAGCTCCGCAACGCGTGGAGCACCTCGTCCTGGATTGTCTCGATAGTCGGCGGGAAATTGGAGATCAGGTGATGCGGATCGGAATTGAGGCACACAACCACTGCGTCGGCCAGAAACTCGGCGATCTTGTCATTGCTGCCGTGCGCCTGGAAAATGGCTTCGTTGACGCCGGGGACAAGGTCCTGGCTAAACCCTCCTATGGACTCTGCGGCGTGGAAAATAGCCCGCCGGATGCGCATGTCGTCGAACTTCACGAGTGCGCGATTCCGCTTCTGTACTTTGACTATTCGGTTTTGGACTGCCATGTGGTCTGACTATACACCAGGGCCGGCGGCTGACAACGTAGTTCATCCTCCGGCGGGCACTCCGGACGAAACACGCCAGGACAATCGGCTCCCGCCCCCTGCGCACCGGAAGCAGGTCTCAGGATTGCATGACCGCGGAGGAATGTTAGGCTCCAAACCGGAAGCTATGATACGACGATTCTCTGCTTCAGTGCTCGCGACGATTCTGGTGGGGTGGGCTGCGTCTGCCTCGGCAGCCCCCCAAGACCCCCGGCACAACATCCTTTTCATCTTATCGGACGATCACCGCGCGGATGGCGCGGGTGCGATGGGCAACCCGCGCCTCAAGACGCCCACACTCGACAAGTTGGTTGAGCGGGGCGTCGCATTCCGACGGGCCTACGTTATGGGCTCCCTGGAAGGTGCCGTGTGCTGCCCAAGCCGGTGCATGGTCCAAACCGGGCGCTCGCTGTTCCACCTCCCCAAGGCGAACCTGCGCAAGGGCTACGCCCAATTCGCAACCGCAATGAAGGACAAGACTGAAGGCCGTGACTGGGCACTCGTGCCTCGCGTCCTGCGCGCCCACGGCTATGCCACGTTCCACATCGGCAAACGGAGCAATGAATGTGTCCCCGCCCTCGATTCCTACGACCTCGATATCACCCGCAATGACACCAAGCCGGAAGATCGCGCCCGCTCCAGCCAAGTCCATGCCGACGGCGTAATCGAGTATCTCCGCACCCGCAAGCGCACCAAGTCGTTCTTCATCTACCTGGCGCCGCCTGTGCCCCACGACCCGCGGGTCGCGCCGAGGGAATTCATGGACTTGTACCAACCTGCGGACATGCCTCTGCCGGCGAGCTTCCTGCCCGTGCATCCATTTGACAACGGTGAGATGACGGTTCGCGACGAGCAGTTGGCTCCCTGGCCGCGCACACCAAACATCATCCGCCGGCACCTGGCGGACTACTACGCCTGCATCACCTGCCTGGACTACCACCTGGGCCGCATCGTCGCCTGCCTCGATGATCTCGGTGAACTGACGAATACGATCATCATCTTCGCCGGGGACAACGGGCTTTCGTTGGGCGAGCATGGCCTGATGGGGAAGCAGAACCTCTACGAATACGGCGGCATGCACGTGCCACTGGTGATTGCCGGCCCGGGCATCAAGCAGGGGCGGAGCGACGCCTTGGTCTATCTCTACGACCTGTTCCCAACCATCTGCGATCTGGCGGGCGTGCCCGTGCCGGCGTCAGCCGAAGGCAAGAGCCTGGTGCCCGTGCTCAAAGGGAAGCGCATGCGGGAGCGCGATTACCTGTTCACCGCTTACAAGAACGTCCAGCGCGCCGTGCGCACCGACCGCTGGAAGCTCATTCGTTACCCTCAAGTGGACCAGACGCAGCTCTTTGACCTGCAAACCGACCCGCATGAGTTGAAGAACCTCGCTGCCGCGCCCGAATACGCGGACCGGGTCAAGGAAATGCTGGCCCTGCTTGCAAGAGCGCAGGAGCAGTACGGCGACACTTGTCCGCTTACTCTCGCCAACCCCAAACCGGCCACGTGGTCTCCTCCAGATAGAATGTCAACCAACCCGGGAGGCAAGCAGTAGGTTCCACCCGGCCGGCAATAAAGCTCGGGATAGAGCGGACGAGAGCGGCCCTCGAAAAGAATGAAATTGGACCCACCAGCCGAAACCCGGGAATCCTCCTCAGGATCGTGTGCGCACCCGGTTCGCCAACGCCTCCAACCGCTCGAGCAGCAGCCTTTCAACCTCACCGCGGAAGGGCCCATAGAAGCCATAGTAGATCATTGACGATTCCGTCTCATAACCGCCTTCCTTTATCAGCCGCGCGGTGGGAATATAGCAGGGCACTTCGTAAGCATAACCGACCGGCCAAGGATAATCGCCAGCCAGCAGCCGCTTCAGCTGGCGCGAGTAATCCACCACCACTTCACCTCCCATCAGCACAAAGGTCAGATCATCACCCAGGCGCAAGATCGCCACCGGCAATTTGACCGACCCCGGCGACGGCTGACCAGCGTTCAACCGCTTGAGGTATGCCTCTGCCCGAAGTTTGACATAGATGTCCCCACTCCCCGCGTCCTGTTCCAACTTCTCCCGGCTGGGCTGCACCGCCAGCGGCAGTTCGACTTCTTCGTAGGCCAGCTTCAACGCGCCCCGCACCGGACGCATCGGACGATTCAACACCCCGATCACGGCGCCGGCCAGTTCCAGACCGTGCCGTTTGGCGTCGAGCAACTGGCCGCGCGGCGCCGGGTCAGAGTCGGCACCCATGCCCATTAGAAACATAGCCGCAGCGCCCGGCTGATGCGCCTCGAGGTGTTGGCGGGCATAAGCCATGTACTCGCCGGAAACCGCATACCAGTCCTCGCCGCTGCGGACAGATGTTCCGTGGCAGGCATATCCAAACAGGATCGCGCGGACCGCCCCGTTGGTGCCTCTGACCCGCAGCACGGGCACGTCCCAGTCCGTCGGACCGTTGGGATTGTCACCGAATACGACACTGTCGCCCCGATACACGCGGCGGTTCATTGCAAAGCCGGCGCGACCCAAGCCGTGCTCCAGCGTTGCGGGCTGGCAATCCGCCAGAGCGGCGCCCACTGCCTCCACTAATTTGGCCCGCAGCAACCGGCTGTACTTGGCGATCTGCTCAAGATCCTCTGACGACGGCTGGACCATATCCGTCAGTGTCTGGTCCAACACCGGCGCGGAATGCGTGTGACTGGAGACAACCGCCACCTCGCCTCGGCCCAATTGGAATCGGTCGGCCAGCTCCCGCAGCACCGGCTGCATGAAAGCGTGGCTGACCTCGCAGTTATCCAGTGCGAGAAACACGAACCGCTCACCCGACGGATTTCGCAGGGCCAGCGCCTGCGCTACCAAAGCGTGATCCAGCTTGTCGGCCGGCCGTTTCCGACCGGCGTAACCGGCCAGCCGGATAGGCAGCTCCGGCGTGATGTCCCGCACGGCGATACCCACCTCGGGAGAGGAATTCCCGGCCGCATGGCCAGGGGCCTCAAAATACAACCCGGCGCACAGCACCAACCCAGCGCACACGCCCCGGGATAACTGGCGAGCGGTCTTCATTGGTGGCCCTTTGCGCTCAGGCTTTCACCAACGCAGCGCTGTGAGCCTGCACCTTGCGGATCGCTTCCAGGATGTCGTCCATGGCGCTGCGGTCGGTCAGCAACATCGTCTGGCTGAAGGAGACTGTCGTTTCGCACACCTGCTTGTTGCCTTTCAATTCCTGGAAACTATCGCGGTAAGCCTTGAGCCGCTTGGTGCCCCAAAGCCGCTTGAAGCCGCGCGAGGCAATGGCTTCGTCGAGCAGGCCGTCGTAATACTGCTCGTGGTAGACGCCACCGCAAGGCACCCCTTCCGCCCCCATCGCCTTGGCGAACTGCTCGCGTGACAGGCCGTTGAATTGCGCCGGATCGTAGCGAAACGAATAAAGGTGCCACACCGGCCGGCTGTTTTCCGACAGCCGCACCGGCGTGATGCCAGGAATCTTGCCCAGGTTGGCGCTCAGGTAGTCGGCATTCGCCCGTCGGACTTCGGTTTCCTGGACCAGCTTCTCAAGCTGGTTCCTGAGCAGCACCGCCTGCGCCTGGGTCATCCGGTAATTATTGCCGCGGGTGAAGCACCCGTTCCCCTTGTTCGTTCCGACCGCGCGGCCGCAGTTGTGATAGGAGTCGCACTTGTCAATCAACTCCTCGCTCATGCTCGTAATGGCGCCCCCCTCGCCGGACGGGAGGTGCTTCGATTCCTGGAAGCTGAAGCAGCCCAGGTCACCGAGTGTGCCGCACTTTCGGCCCTTATACTCCGCGAGCCACGCCTGGCAGGCATCCTCGACCACCGCCAGTTTGTGCTTCCGCGCGATGGCGTTGATCGGATCCATGTCGCACGGCATGCCAAAGATGTGGACCGGCATGATCGCCCGCGTCCGATCCGTTATGCGGCTCTCGATCATGGCAGGGTCCACGGTAAGGGTGGCCGGGTCGGTATCGGCAAACACCGGCAGGGCCTTGTGCGAAAGAATGGCATTGTAGCTCGCAATGAAAGTGTAAGGGGAGACGATCACCTCATCCCCGGCATCCACATCCATCGCGTACAAGCTGACGATCAGCGCCGTAGTGCCGCTGGTGGTCGCCAGGCAGCGTTTGGCGCCCAGCAACTTGGCGTAGCCCTGCTCGAACTCCGCCACATGCCCGGCCGAGTTGCGAAACCAGCGACAGCTCCGGTAAACCTCCAGCATTTCGGGCTCCCACTCCTTCCGCCATTGCGGCCAGGCAACCCACCCGCCTTTGTGGGCGGGAGTACCGCCGAGCAAGGCGGGCTTGGCGGCCTCGGCTGCGAACACCCTGGGAGCCTGGCCCGTCCCGAGCCAACCCAAAGCAACGGAACCCGCCGCGGCGGTACGGATGAAACTGCGTCGTGTCAATGTCATATCATTTTTCATGGCTTCGCTTCCTTATCTCAATCGGTTCGGTTATTCAGCGTGGGCGCTGTCAATCGTGCGTGCGATTTCACTACCGGGCCAGTCTAGGCCTGGTCATTGGCGGTGGCAATCCTAATGAGCGGTTTCCGTCCCATCGGACAACACGCGCAAGTCCCTCCGCCCGGGCCGGCACCCGGTAAACCCCCGGGGGCAAATTCATGGATATCCCGGCGCGAAAACCATGGCGTGCCCGATGGCAGGAAATGGCCCCAGAGCGCATGCTGTTACCAGTGCAGAAAACACAACTAACTTCGGAGTAGTATATGATCAAATTCAAACCTTACGGTTTCGACACCACCCCCCCACCAGCGCCAAAGCCTTCCCCAGGCAGAGATGGCCCCGCGGCTCGCCCGGCCGAGGTTGTCGCTCCAACGCTTCCTGCCGGGAAACGAGTGCTGATCGTAGATGACGACCCCATCTTCCTGAAAGCGACGGCAGCGAAACTACAAGCCGCCGGCTTCCACGTTCGGACCGCAACGGAAGGCTCGGAAGTCATCTCCACCCTGGGCGAGGAACCGGCCGACGCCATCCTGATGGACATCACCTTTCAGCCCGATGTTTCCAGCGGTGGCATGGGCTCCTGGGACGGCTTCCAGATCATGACGTGGCTGCGTGGCTATCCGGCCGCAAAAGGCGCCCGCTTCATCATGGTGTCCAACTCGGATTCGGAGTCCGACCGTAGGCGCGCCAAGCGACTGGGTGCAGTGGCTTACTTCCAAAAACCTGTGGATCATGAGCAGCTATTCGCGGCGGTAAACGGGGCGAACTAAGGCCCCACCGCGAAGTGATTCATCCCTGCGGCAGCGTGCTCGCAAGGATTTGCCGAAGCCAGCTCAAGCCCCCGGGCAGACCGCTCGCCTAACAGGCTCCAGCCGGCGCAAGCATGGTTCCTCCGGAAAGAGGTGCCAGAGCTTTCCATCGAACTCCAGCCTGCTCCCCTGCCCCTCTCTCCGAAAACCAGGCGCTCTGGTTTGCCGCTGCCCGGAACCCGACCCCTCCCCCCAAGGGAGTCCCACCGTATCCACACCGTATCCGCACCGTATCCACACCGTGGATACAGCCTTGACATCGCCAGAGAACCCGCGCGTAACACTTTGTCATCACAGGACTTATGAGAATCTAGCTATAAAATCGGCGTTTACATCGCCCCGGTCCTTGTAACCCACTGTAAATAATGAGCATACGCCAATTTCCGTGAGAATTGGCGCCTTCCGTGTCCGGCATTCCCAACTGTCGGCACTACATACCCCCGGCGACAGCGATCGGGCAGCATCCCGCAAACAAAACCTTGATCACCCGCGCCTTCCCGCATACAGCTTTGAACGCAGAAGACCATGACCAACTCCACAACCTCCCCCGGTCTGCCCCGCCCGGCCCGGTTGACGGCTGGCCTGCTCACCAGCGCGATTGTGGCCGCGTTGGGCGGGCTGCTCTTCGGGTTCGACACGGCAGTCATCTCCGGCACAACCGACTGGCTGAAGAGCCAGTTCACGTTGACTGACTTTTCGCTCGGGTTCACGGTTTCGAGCGCTTTAGTCGGCACGATTATCGGCTCGGTCGTGGTGGGCAAGCCGGCCGACGCGTTGGGCCGGCGCGGCGTCCTCTTTTTGCTGGCCATCCTCTTTTTTGTCTCGGCCATCGGCTGCGCGCTCGCATGGGACTGGTGGTCATTCATGCTGTTTCGCTTTCTGGGAGGATTGGCGGTGGGCGGCGCGTCGGTGGTATCACCGATGTACATTGCCGAAATCTCCCCCGCCCAATTCCGCGGGCGCCTCGTGGCCATTACTCAGTTCAACATCGTGCTGGGCATCCTTTTGGCCTACCTGTCCAACTACATCATCGGCAGCCTGTATCCCGGCCCGAACGAATGCCGCTGGATGTTCGGCGTGATGGCCGCCCCTTCGGCCCTCTTCTTCTGCCTGCTCTTCATCACGCCGCAAAGCCCCCGTTGGCTGATCGCCCGCGGCCGTGACGCGGAAGCGCGCGCCGTGTTTGAGAAATGCGGGACCGACCTGGGCAACGTAGAAGAAGAGATCAAGGAAATCCAGGCCTCCCTGGATTTGCAGCATCACCGCCTCGAAGAGCCGTTCTTCTGCCGCAAATACCTGAAGCCCATCCTGCTGGCCGTGGCCATTGCGGCCTTTAACCAACTCTCGGGCATCAACGCCCTCATCTACTACACAGCCCACATCTTCAAAATGGCCGGAGCCGGCGCCGAGTCCGCCCTGTTGCAGTCGGTGATCATCGGGGTCACCAACCTGGTTTTCACCATGGCCGCGCTGGCGGTAATTGACCATTTCGGACGGCGCAGACTCATGCTCGTGGGTTCCTTCGGATACATCCTAAGCCTGAGCGCCGCCGCTTATGCCTTCTACACCAACACGGGCGGTAAGCTGCTGCTGATCAGCCTGCTGGTGTTCATCGCCTCCCATGCCTTCGGGCAGGGCGCGGTCATTTGGGTGTTCATCAGCGAAATCTTCCCGAACCGTGTCCGGGCGCGAGGCCAGGCGCTGGGCAGCTTCACGCACTGGATCATGGCCGCGGCCATCTCGTGGACATTCCCGATTATTGCCGCCAAATCGGGCGGGCACACCTTTGCGTTTTACGCCGTGTGCATGGTGGGTCAGTTGCTATGGGTCTGGTTCCTCATGCCGGAGACCAAAGGCGTTTCGCTGGAGCAGATCCAGAAACGTCTGGGCATCAAGTAGGCCTGGCATGACGGAAGATCCCTCCGAACCTGCCCGCTGGAGTTGAGGTCATGCAACGAAAGGAGAAATGGTGAGTCGAATAGCTGGACTGCTGCTGATAGTGAGCCTTACCGCCGCCGCCACCGAGACCAGGCTGTGGTACGACGAGCCCGCCGCCGACTGGGAGCGGGAAGCGCTCCCGATCGGCAATGGCCGGCTGGGCGCCATGCTGTTCGGCGGCGCGCCCCGGGAGCGCATCCAATTCAACGAGGAAACGCTCTGGATCGGGGATGAAACCGATACCGGCGCCTACCAGGCATTCGGCGATGTGCTGGTTGACCTGGAGCATGGCCCGGTGACCGCGTATCGGCGCGAACTCGACCTGCAACGCGCGATCCACACCGTCACCTACAAAAGCGGCGGCGTAAAGTACCGCCGCGAAGCCTTCGCCAGCTTCCCCGCCGGGGTCCTGATCTTTCGATTCACGGCAGACAAGCCGCGCAGCCTCGCCGGAACCGTGAGGCTGACGGACATGCATCAGGGAAAAGTCAGCGCAGACGGCCACCGTCTATTGGCCTCCGGCTCGCTGGCCGGTTACCAATACGAGGGAACCAACCCTTATGCCATCGCCCTGAACTACGAGGCGCAGGTCCTCGTGCTCAACCAGGGCGGCACGATCAAGCCCGCCGGAGACACGATCGCGTTCAGCAACGCAAATGCGCTCACGCTGCTGCTCGACGCCGGAACGGACTTCGTGCAGGACCGCGCCCAAGGCTGGCGTGGAGCCCTGCCGCATCGCGCCATCACCTCCCGCCTGAGAGCGGCGGAGCAAGTCCCTTACAAGAAGCTGCTGGCCGCCCACCTCCGAGACTACCAGGCCCTCTTCAACCGGGTGGCGCTCGACTTGGGACCAAGTCCGACACGGACTTTGCCGACGGACGAGCGACTGGTCAGGCTGAGCCAGACCCCTACGCCCGACCCGGGCTTGGAAACGCTCCTGTTCCACTATGGCCGCTACCTGCTCATCGCCTCGTCGCGCCCCGGCGGCTTGCCGGCCAATCTGCAAGGCAAATGGAACCAAAGCAACCGGCCGCCGTGGCGCAGTGATTATCACACCGACATCAATGTGCAGATGAATTATTGGCCCGCCGGGCCCGCCAATCTGGGCGAGTGCTTCCAGCCGTATGCCGCCTGGCTGAACTCCATCCGCGAAGTGCGCAAGGCCGCTACCAAGGAAGCATTCCACACCCGTGGATGGACCATGCGGGCGGAGAACGGCATCTTTGGCGGTTCCACCTGGGAATGGATCCAGTCCGGCAGCGCCTGGTGCATGCAAAACCTCTGGGAACACTACGCCTTCAGCGGTGACAAGGAATACCTGCGCACCCTGGCCTACCCGATGATGAAAGAGGTCTGCGAGTATTGGCTCGACCGCCTCAAAACCCTGCCGGACGGCACACTGGTCGCGCCCGACGGCTACTCGCCCGAGCATGGCCCGCGCGAGGATGGCGTCTCGCACGACCAGCAACTGGTCTGGGACCTGTTCAACAACACCGTCGAGGCCGCCGCCGCGCTCAACTTCGACCACGAGTTCCGCGACACAATCGCCGCCAAACGCGACCAACTGCTCAGCCCGAAGATCGGCCGCTGGGGCCAGCTCCAGGAATGGATGGTGGACCGCGACGACCCGAAAGATACCCACCGGCATCTCTCGCACCTCGTAGCGCTGCATCCGGGCCGTCAGATCACCCCGCGAACGTCCCCTTCGCTGGCCGACGCCGCCAGAGTGTCCCTTAACGCGCGGGGCGACGTCAGCACGGGTTGGAGCACCGCCTGGAAAATCAACCTCTGGGCGCGTTTGCACGACGGCGATCGCGCCCACAAACTCGTCGGCAACTTGTTGCGGTTGGTCGGGGACACCCGCATCAACTACCAGGACGGCGGCGGTGTTTACGCCAACCTCTTCGATGCCCACCCCCCGTTTCAGATTGACGGCAACTTCGGCTACACCGCCGGCATTTGCGAGATGCTGCTGCAATCGCACACCGGCCAGATCGAACTCCTGCCGGCACTGCCCAAAGCCTGGCCCGCCGGCGCCGTCAAAGGCCTCCGCGCACGCGGCGGTTACACCGTGGACATCACCTGGAAGCACGGCAAAGTAACCGGCTACCGCATCAGCTCACCCAGACCGCGGACGGCAACGGTCCATGCCAACGGCCACACGAAGACCGAAACCTCGGCGAGACCACGACATTGATGTGCCAGCAGCCGGCTTGACCACCAGGGCGAATGCAGCTATAAACCTTGGTCCATAGACGTTTGTGGCCGGCTCGGGCAGCCTTCCTGGCACCCGCAGTGTCGCGCAAACGGCGCGCAGTGAACTTCGCGCACCACAGCTCGCGAAGCCTACAGCGCTGCATCGCTAGTTTGGAGAGATGGCCGAGTGGCTGAAGGCGGCGGTTTGCTAAACCGTTATACGCTCTAAAGGCGTATCGGGGGTTCGAATCCCCCTCTCTCCGCCATGTTTTATATCCATCTGATAACTAAAGACTTGCGCGACAGGCAGTTGAGAGGAGGGCTCTCAGTCGCAACGCGTAGTCATAACACGCTCAAGAGTTCTCGCGGCTGTTTCCAGCCGTTCAAAGCCGTCCTGAACGCCTGCAAAACAGACGGCCCTCGCGACGACGGCAGGATTCTGCGATCTGGCGCCCTGAGGACAATCAGTCTGAATTCATCGGGCGGTTTCCATCTCATTGCTTCTTCAGAACTACTGGAGAGGCTCGCCCCGACCCAACTCTTAAAGCTGTATGCAGAATGTCGGCTCTTCCGGCTACCGTTTTGAGGCAGAGGAATCAACTCGGTCTCCCGGAAAATCTGCGGCAACTGACCGGGCCGCTGAGCGACCAAGACTATCGCTCGCCCTATCCCCGGCCGGGATCGGCTGCCGTCTGGAACCACTCGACAGGTCCAGCCCCTGCAATAGCAGGAGGTTAGTCCATCAAGGTATTGCAGGGTTTGGTATGTGATGTTGGGACTGGAGTGGGACGCTAAGGTTCAAACCTCACGGACTGGATTCACTTTGGTCTCCGCTATTCTGTCCAGGTTCGTTATGAGGATACGTCTGAGGAAAACTCTTCTGCGACCGCGTCCGGTTGTGCGGTCAACGACCAGCCGGTCTTGATGCCGAGCACAAACCAGCCGAGCACCACGACGCCAATGCCGAAAATCGTATCCCCAATGACACGCAGCCAGCGAAAGGTCTCCATGATGCCCGTCTGCATGAAGTCGGCCGAGCGCGCCCACCACATGCCTTCGTTGACGCTCGCGACGGTTTGCATCAGGCCGCGCGGCAGGTCGGAGAGCAGCACCATGAGCGCGAGTCCAATGTTGATGAACCAGAACGCGAACGCGAGCGGCCCGGTTCGCCACGTCTTGCGCACGGTGAGCCCCTTCAGGCAGAACAGCATCAGGCCGATGCCAAGCATGCCATAAACCCCGAACAAAGCGGTGTGCCCATGGACCGCGGTCGTGTTGAGCCCCTGCATGTAATAGAGGGCGATGGGCGGATTGATGAGAAAGCCGAACAGGCCAGCGCCCACGAGATTCCAGAACGCCACCGCCACAAAGCAGTAGATCGGCCAGCGATACGCCGAGACCCATTTTCGCGCGCGTGAGAGCGTCAGGTTCTCGTACGCCTCAAAGCCAATCAGCACCAGCGGCACCACTTCCAGGGCGCTAAAGGTCGCTCCCAAAGCCATCACCGCCGTCGGAGTGCCGCTGAAGTACAGATGATGAAAGGTCCCGACGATACCGCCCGACAAGAAGATGGTCGTGGAGAACAAGACTGCCGCGGTGGCAGTCACTGTTCGCAACAAACCCATCCGCGTGAACAAGAATACAATGACGACCGTAGCGAAGACTTCAAAGAACCCTTCCACCCATAGATGCACCACCCACCAGCGCCAGTATTCAGCCATGGCATAATGGGTTTGACGACCCCACATCAATCCCGCGCCGTAGAACAGGGCGATGGCCGTTGAGGCGATCAGAAACAGCGCCAGCAGGTGACGGTTTTCACTGGGCTGGCGGAAGGCGGGCCACATCGCGCGGGCCATCAGAAGAAGCCAGACCCACAGGCCCACAAACAGGAAGATCTGCCAGAATCGCCCAAGGTCCACGTACTCGTAGCCCTGATGACCGAACCAGAAGTTGGCTTCAAACCCCATCTCTTGCCGCGTGCCGGCCCACGTGCCGTACATGGACCCGACGACGATAATCAGCAGACAGATGAAGAGAAAATTCACCCCGGCCCGCTGAAACCTAGGCTCATATCCCGATACCGCTGGCGCAATAAACAGACCGGTCGCCAGCCACGCGGTGGCTATCCAGAATATGGCTAATTGCGTGTGCCACGTTCGGGTGACCGCGTAGGGCAGCCATTCAGCCAGCGGAATTCCATAGAATCCGCTCCCTTCCACGCCGTAGTGAGCCGTGACCACGCCCAGCATCACCTGGGTGACGATCAGGGCGGCGACAACCCAGAAATACTTCAAAGTCGCGCGCATCGAGGGCGTCGGCCGCAACGCCAGCAGCGGATCATGTTCCGCCGCTTCGTGCGGTCCTTCTTCCTTATGTTTCAACACCGCATAGTACCACGCCAGCGCGCCAATGCCCGCCAGCAACAGAACAAAGCTCACGACCGACCAGATCACACTCGACCCGGTCGGCACATTGCCCACCAACCGGTCAGGCGGCCAGTTTTGGGTATAGCTGATGTTCTCCCCCGGCCGATTCGCCGCGCAGGACCAGGACGCCCAGAAGAAAAACGCCGTGATGAGATGACGCCGTTCCGGGTCACGCAACACGTTTGACGGAATTGCATACGCCTCGCGCAGCTCGGCCAGTTCCGGCGCATCGCTGAATAGCCGCTTGTAATGCTCCGCCACCGCGCGAACTGCCGCAGCGCGATCCTTTGAGACAGTCAGTTCGCCGGAGTCCGGGTTGTGGGTGTTCGTTCGCATCTCCACCTGCAGCCTTGCCCGCAGCGCTCCCTGGTCCGGCGCTGCAAGTTCTTCATACGGCCTGCCGAATCGTTCTTGCGCCCATTGCTCGAGCAGCCAGACCGCCTCCCGATGCAACCAGTCCGCCGACCAATCCGGAGCGACGTAGGCGCCGTGTCCCCACACCGTTCCCATCTGCTGGCCACCGGCGGATTGCCAGACATTCTGCCCATCCAAAATCTCTTGCTTGGTGAATAGAACCGTACCGTCCTCGGCAATGACCTTTTCCGGAAGCGGCGGCATCTCCTGGTAGATGTCGTTCCCGTAGTAAATCAGAACGGCAAATGACACGACGATAACGATTGCCAGGCTGGCCCAGAGCTTTCGATAGTTCATAGATTGTTCGTTTACAGATCATTCGCGGCACGCACTTTCGCCGGCTGCTTTCGTAAGTCAGCCAGCGTGCAGCCATCAAGCACCGCGAAAAATGCCGACCCTGCTTCATCCAGCGCACGCCCAACTTGAAGGCAGGAACAATCTGCCACGTCAGATCAGCGGTGTCTATACCTTCTATCACCCGTGCTGATACATCGCCGGGTCGGACCATGTCTTCCAGGCGAATTCTCCCCAACTGCAAAACCAGGGCGAATCCACCGCTTACGCCACGTTGCCTTCACAGATACTCGTTGCGCCCCCCCTGCGGCTGCTTGAGCAAAATATGCACCCGCACGTTCACCAGCAGACCAATGGGTCATCCGTAAAATCGCTGGTCGCAGCGCAGGTTGTGCCTGAGACGATTGAGCATCCACTGACCCGATTGGAGTCCGACATTACCGCACCCGCGTAGCGCCCAGTGCGAACGGGTGTGCAGTAGCAAGTTCCTGCGCAGCTCAAACAAAGCTCTGAGATCCATGCAAACAGTGGAGGATTCAATAAATCCAACCGAAGCTTCGAGGGCGACACTTGGGCAGGAAAGCACCATAACGTGAAATGAACCTGAACTTTGAAGGAAAAATTCAATAAAATCCCGTTCCCAAGCGTCTAGCCTCCAGTCGGCCGAGAGGCCGATCCGAAATAAAGATGCCTATGAAAAAGACCTTTCTGCTCTGCGGGTTACTGGCCGGCGTGGTCGTGCTCAATCAGGGTTGTGTGGCGCCGGGGCATTATGAGGTCGCCTATTACGAGCCCGTCTGCGCACCGCCACCACCGGTGGTAGTCGCGCCCGCACCGATTATAGTGCATCCCGGCTATCGCTACTATCCTCCCCCTCGGGGACACTTCCATGGCCACGCTCACCACCACTGGCGGTAGGGTCAGTAACCGTCAGAGGTTATCCTGGGGCAGCGCAGCTAGGTTCTCTATTAACACGAAGTCCCAGGGCTAAAGCGCAAGGTACCCTTGACCGTTCAAGGGAGTCCCATGGCGTTGGTGTGCGGCCGCATTGAAGTGTTTCATACGCCTGCGCTGCGCTGAAGCGCTCGCAGGTCACAGCATCCGCGTTTCAGCTCATTTCAGGTCGTCGAGAAACAGGCGATCGAAGTCCACCTCTGCCGGCGCGCGCTCGGTGATTATCCGGCAAAGACACCGCGTGAGCGGCAACTCTTCGCGGCCCAGCAGTCCCCGAGCCTCCAGGCCCGGAAGCGCCTTGGCAATCTGCGTCACCACAAAGGCGCTCTCCAGCGTCTCTCCAGCCATCTCGGCGCGGGCTTGCTCGTAGGTCATGCCCTTGCCCAGCAGCCGCCCCAGCCGAACGGTGCGCCCCCCCATGCAAGTCACGTACTGATCGCCCACGCCGGGCAGTGAAGCCGCCATGGCCGGATCGCCACCCAGCAGAGAGACCAGCCGCGCCATTTCTTTGGCACTTGCGCCGAAGAGCGCCGCTGCGGGATTGTGATTCTGCGCGTCCGCCTCATCAGGCCCTCCCAATTTGTCCAGCATCCCCCCCGCCAGCCCTACCGCCAGCGTGAACGCGTTCTTGAGCGCCACGCAGACCTCCACGCCTATAATATCCGTCGAGAGAAAGATGTGGTAATAAGGCGTCTTGAACATCTGGCGCAAGACGGGGAGAACCGCGGCATCACGGGACGTGAAATAGACGCAGGTCTGGCGCCGCCCGGCCAGTTCGCCCGCAATGCATGGCCCGCCAATGGCCGCCAGACTCACTTTGCCCCGCACCGCCGCGGGCAGCTCATCGGCCAGCACGTCGGGCAGTATGCGCAGATTACCGTCGGCAGTCGCTTCCAGCCCCTTGGTGACGGCGATGATCTTCATGCCAGGTTTGAGGTGGGGCGCCAGTGTGCGCCCGATCCAGTGCACCCCGGGCGAGCTTACGCCGCTGACGACAACCTCGACGCCTTCCAACGCCTCCGCAATCTGGCCGACCTGAAATGGCTGCACATTGTCCGGGAGCCGGCGCCGCAGGCGAGGATGCCAGCGTTTCTCCAGGCACGAAGCAATGATCTCGGCGTCAAGATGGGTCCCGACCAAGCGGACGTGGTGGCCGTTATCGCTTAGCGGCCAGGCCACCGCCGATCCCATCATCCCCGCGCCTACGATTGTTACATCAGACATGCTGCATCCTCAATGCTGCTTGCGCAACGCTGTGGTGTTATTGTGTTGCCAGCCATAATGAGGCGGCAGGGTGTCAGGCCGACGTCAACGGGTCAAGTTCCTGGGCGGAGAAGCGTGGCGGAACCGCCAATTTGACGCGCCGCTTATCACCGTAAGCCATAGATCTTCCGCGCGTTCTTGGAGAAGAGCCGCACTCGCTCAGCCTTGGTGCAGCCATTGGTGATTTCGCCCACCGCCTCCAACCAACGGCGGAAGCTGCAAGCCAGGGTGCACACCGGCCAATCGCTCCCGAACAGCACGCGCTTGAACCCAAACTGCGCCAACACCTGATTGACGTAAGGTCTAAGCTGCTCGATCGTACCTGTGCTCCAATCCAGGCTGGTCGCCGCCCCTGAGACCTTGCACGAGATGTTCGGCAACGCGGCCAGTTTCTGGATGTCCTGGCTCCATCGCTCGAAGGCCCCCTGCTTGATATTTGGATTGCCAAGATGATTGAGCACAAAGGACACCTGCGGGCATTGTTCGACGAGCTTGACCACGGCGGGAAGCTGTTCCGCGCGAGCCCCCACATCAAACGTCAGCTTCGCTTGCGCCAGCATCTTCACGCCCGCGACAAATGGCCGGCGCAGGCAGAACTCCACGTCTCGCTCGGATTGAATCAGGTGCCGGATGCCCTTGACCAGCCGGCGATGGGAGAAGTCCTCCAAGGTCCGCGCGAGGGCCTTTTCGTCGTCCATCGGCGCAAAGGCAACGATACCCCCGATCCGTGGTTCCATTGCTGCCAGTTTCTCCACCCAGGCTGCCTCCTCCCTGCATTGATCTCGCCGGCATGCGGCCTCAACGAACACCAACCGCTCAACCCGAACACCGTTTGTTGCCTCCCAGTAATCCCCCGGGAGTCTCGGACCGCCAATCGCCAGGTTCCGCAGCCAACCATAGTCCAACCCCGCCGGATCCCAGAAATGCACATGAGAGTCAATGATAGGCAGGTCGGCCAGTCGCTGAGGCAACACTGTCTCCGCGCCCCACAACGAACGCTTCAAGATGGAAATCCCCAAACAAGTCATCACACTCGATTTGAGGAAGGCCCTTCTTCTCATGCGCTTACCCGCTCACCCTGCACGGGATACGAAAATGACAGCACGGCGAAGTAAAAGCCTGGTGTTCACCTTCCAAAGTAGAGGCTTAAACTGCGGGCCGCTTCAAGACTCCTAGCGCTGAATCCGCGCCGATCCGCCTTTGGCGAACGCGCGGACCTGGTCCAGCGTAGCCATGGTGGTGTCGCCGGGGAAAGTGGTCAGGAGCGCGCCATGAGCCCAACCGAGCTTGACTGCTTCCGCCGGCTCTTCGCCGGTCAGCAGGCCATAGAAGAAGCCAGCCGCGTAACCGTCGCCGCCGCCGACGCGGTCGAGAACGTCCAACTCGCAGGTGGGCGCGGTGTAAGTCTGACCGTCAATCCAGGCAACGGCGCCCCAACTGTGGCGGTTGGTGGAATGCACCTCGCGGAGGGTGGTGGCCACGACCTTGATCTGGGGATGCTTCTTCGTGACCTTGCCAATCATCCCGATGAAGGCGCTGGGGTCGAGCTTGTTCTTGGCGGCGACTTCGGGCCCAGGGATGCCCAAGCCCATCTGCAGGTCTTCCTCGTTGCCGACCAACACGTCCACGTTTTTCACGATGCGGTCGAGCACCTTGATTGCGCGCTCGTGGCCGCCCGAGATGTTCCACAGCTTGGCGCGGTAATTCAGATCAAAGGAGACCACGGCGCCGGCGTTCTTGGCAGCCTCCATGCCCTCGATGATAACCTCAGCGGTGGTCGGAGAGAGTGCGGCGAAAATGCCGCCGCTGTGGAACCAGCGGACGCCGCCGGCAAAGATCGCCGGCCAGTCGAAGTCGCCCGGCTTGAGCTGGGCCCCGGCCTCGTTGTTGCGGTTGTAGAAGACCACCGGCGCGCGCACGCCCTGGCCACGATCGCTATACACCGCCGCCATGTTGGGGCCGTGAACCCCGTCGTGTTTGAAATGCTTGTAGAAAGGCCTCACGCCCATTGCCCGGACGCGCTCGGCAATGAGGTCGCCGATGGGGTAATCCACCATCGCCGTGGCGATGCCGGTCTGCATGCGGAAACAGTCGGCCAGGTTGGCGGCGACGTTGAACTCACCGCCGCTGACGTGAATTTGGCATTGAGTCGCCTTACGGAATGGGATGATGCCGGGGTCGAGCCGATGAACTAGAGCGCCAAGGGACACCAGATCCAGCGCTCCACTCTTTGCGATATTTAAGCCGTGCTTCATATGAGTTTGGTGTGGTATAATGCCCAGAAGCTGGGCGGGTTGTCTGCCAAAAAGTTGACGGCCGACCGAAGCCTGCGCGAATCCAAGGCGCCGCGGCTGCCACCGTCAGTCGGCGCATTTCTGCGCACTCTCTAGAATCAGGGCCGGCTGACACCAGCGGCTACCGTTGCGGGGAATCTGGGATCGGCCCAAGCCAAATTCTTGGAGGACGCGAGGCATGGCTTCTGCTCCTGGCAGCGGAGCAATGTTTGGTCGAGTAATATTGAAACCGCGCCTCCTCGCGATCGGGTTGGCCTTCGGAACCAGTCTTCCACTTGTGGCCATGGACCGCTGGAGCGCGCTTTCGCAGCTCGAGTCGGGCGACAACGACCAGGCCGTAGGCGCCGCCGGGGAGATTTCCCGCTACCAGATCAAGCCCGAAGTATGGTGGCATTACGCATCCACCAATGCGGACTGGACCAATCCCGAGAATGCTCTGTTGGTCACCCGGCACGTTATGCAGGAACGTAGCGCCGCTTTTGAACGGGCCATGCACAGGCCTCCGACGGACGCCGAGTTCTATATCCTGTGGAATGCGCCCGCGCAGGTACGCCGGCCGAGCAAGGCGGTGCTCGCCCGTGCTGAACGATTCTGCAACCTGGTGAATCGGCGTGAAGCGGCCAGCTAAGAATCTCCGGTGGCGGGCTGCACGACCCTCTCGAGCAGCACCCTTTGGCGCGGATCGAGGGAAAGCTCCATTGCCCGTGCTTGGGCCGCTGGCGTCATCTTCTTCCACGTCTTCCGCAACGCGTTGATCACTTTGGCGGCGTCGTGATTGCCAGCGAGATCGGCGAACTGGTGTTCGAGGAAGACCAGGCAGAGGGCGTCTTCCAGGACCCGGCCCTCCGCATCGTGGGGGAAATTCCGCTTGAGGTTCAGGCTCTGGACGCGGGCAACGACCTCTTCCGAGTAGCCTACCTCGCGCAGGATCTCACCGGCCTTCTGCGCATGGAAGTGTTTGAGATCCTCGCGCCATTTCAGGTAGCCTGCGCGGGTCATGGGATAGGAATCGCGCGGCACCATCCAGCGGCGGAGATGCTGGCAGCGGGCGGCGAGTCGAAGCTCTTCGGAAGCGTCCGGGCAGAGCTTCAGCACCCACTCGGTGAGCCATTGTGCGTAAAGCAGCTCGCGGGGACGCGCGATACCTGCGACCTGGTCGAGATGCGGGTCGCGCGAATTCTCCTCATCGAACCGGCACAGGGCGGCATCGAAGCGCTGCGAGTCGCGGGGCTGAAAGGTCTCGGCCATCGGTTTGGTGTTATGGCATAGGTGCGGTAGGATGACAAGAATACTACGGTAGATTATGAATAGACCAATGTTTAGCGGGCCGTCGTCGCAGGATGAGTTCCAACGGCAGATGTCGGAATTCATTCGGCAGCATTTCCAGGCCGCAGGCGGGCAACCAGCAGCGGAGCCCGCAGATGCCGGCGTGGCGGAAAGCCCCGGGCGGCAAGGGAAAGCCGACCTGTTGGATTTCAACTACAAGCCGCGCGAGGTGAAGGATTACCTCGACCGGTTCGTCATCAAACAGGACGAAGCCAAGAAGGTGCTGAGCGTCGCCCTTTGCGACCACTACCACCATGTCCGGCTGGCGCTGGAGGGGAAGGAGTCGCCGAATTACGCCAAGCAGAACATCATCCTCGTCGGACCCACGGGCGTGGGCAAGACGTTCCTGATCCGCTGCGCGGCGGACCTGATCGGGGTGCCGTTTGCCAAGGCCGACGCGACGAAGTTTTCCGAGACCGGCTACGTGGGCGGCGACGTCGAGGACATGGTGCGCGATTTGTTGCGCCTGGCCGGCGGCGACGTAACTCGCGCGCAGTACGGCATCATCTACATTGACGAGATTGACAAAATCGCCGCCGCCGGCAACGCGGTGGGCCGCGATGTCAGCGGGCGCGGGGTGCAGACCAACCTGCTTAAGCTGATGGAGGAAACCGAGGTGCCGGCGCGCTCGCCCAACGACATCGCCGGACAAATCCAGGCGATGATGGATTTCACCCAGCGCGGCCGCAAAGCGCCCAGCACCATCAACACCAAGCACATCCTCTTTATCGTCAGCGGCGCGTTTGGGGGGTTGGAGCAGATCATCCGCAAGCGGCTGCGCGAAGCCATTATCGGCTTTGCCGCCAAGGAGCGTCCACTCCAAACGCCGGAGGACGTGCTGGGCCACGGCCAAACGCGGGACTTCATCGAGTTTGGCTTTGAGCCGGAGTTCATCGGGCGGCTGCCGGTGCGCGTGGTGTGCCACTCGCTGAAGGTGGACGACTTATTCCTGATCCTGAAGAGCTCCGAGGGCAGCATCATCCGGCAATACGAGCAGGACTTCGCGGCCTACGGCATCGAGGTGCTGTTTGACGACCAGGGGCTGCGGCGGATCGCCGAGCGCGCGGCGGACGAGCAGACCGGCGCGCGCGGCTTGATGACGGTGTGCGAACGGGTCTTCCGCGACATCAAGTTCGAATTGCCGTCCACCAAGGTGCGCCGCTTCGTGGTCACACGCGAGTTGGTAGATGATCCGGTAGCCGAGCTGCAAAAGATATTGGCGGACCCGGCGCAGGAGGAACGGATTGTCACGCGGCAACTCGTGGACGAATTTGCGCGGCGCTTCCAGGCGGCGCACGGCATGACCCTCCGATTCACCGAAGCCGCCGCCGACCTCCTGGTCAAGGAGGCGCTGGATAAGGGACAGCCGATCCGCGACCTGTGCGCAACACGGTTCAAGGACTTTCAGTTTGGCTTAAAGCTCATCGCCCAGAACTCAGGCCAGAATGAGTTCGTCGTTGATACGGATGCCGTGCAGGCGCCGGACAAGGTGCTGAGCGATTGGGTCGTGGCCAGCTATCGGAAGTAGAGGCGGGAAACAACTCGCCCGGCTTGCCGGCGAGGGCTTGTGCCTGGGGTGCCGGATCAGGAACGGTCGCCGGGTGCAGGTTGAAGGCCGCGAGCCGCGCGAAGTGGCTTGAGCCGGCGGGCACTTGGCGGTTTAATGCGGCTGATGCCAGCCTTGAAAGGCAAGAGCAACCTCCTGCGCGGCGCCCGGGTTTATCTCTCCGGGCCGATGGATTTTGTGGCGTCGCGCGCCGCGGAAAAGCGGTCGGGTTGGCGCAACCGGGTAAGCCAATTCTTGCAGGGGATGGGCGTGACGGTGTTCGACCCCTGGTTTAAGCCGGACGTGCGCGGACTGCACGAGTACGGCCGCGAGGACGTCAAGAGCGGCGACCGTATCCGGCAGCGGTGGACCTACGCCGGCGGCAGGAAGGGGGCTCGGGCGCGAGCTTGGTGCGCCAAGCGGTTTTGGGAGACGCTGCATATTGACTTGCGGATGGTGGATACCAGCGATTTTAGCATCTCGTACTGCCCAACGAACATCTATAGCGTCGGCACGCCGCACGAGATCATCATGGCCACCATGCAGCACAAACCGGTGCTCTTCGTCAGCCCGCCGATCCTCTTCCCGGCCCTGCGCAAATTGCGCGAACACCTGGCAAATGACCCGGCAGGCCGGGAGCTGTTGGAACGCCTGGAACGGGAGCTGCCGATCAAGGAAAACCCGCGCGGCATCCCCAGCCTGTGGTACATCCCGCTGGTCGGCGGGGAGAACTTCTTCGACGGCTTCGGCTTTGCGACCTACCGCAAGCGCTTCGGCTGGCACGAAGACATCCCGATTGATCAACATGAGAAACGCTTCCCCCCCCAGCGCCCACTGCTGCCGTTCCTCGAGACGTTAAACCAGCGGTTGCCCCGGAAATGGGACAGCAAACTCAACCGCTTTGTGCCCGACGACGACTGGCTGCTGTGGGATTTCCGCGCGCATAACATCCGCGGCAAGCACGTCCAATCTGTCCGCAAGTAGTCTCAGGCGCCCGCGGGCTGCGACCGTAGAACGTCTACGCGCTGCCTCCGGTTCAGCGTATCCCTGTCCAGATTGTAGAGGCAGTCAAAAAGCTGCTCCTTGAACGAGGCGGGGCCGGACGACTTATCGGCCGCGACCTCTGCCGCGATGCCGTAACAAGCCAGGGCACACGCAGCCGCCAGGCCCAGGTCCAGTTCAACTGCCGCGAAAGCCCCGATCAGCGAGGCCGCCATGCACCCTGTCCCGACCACGCGCGTCATCAGGGGGTGACCGTTCTTCACGAGATACGTGCTTCGGCAGTCTGTGACGATATCCACCTCGCCGGTAATCACCACCGCGGCCTTGCGTTGGGCCGCCAGATCTGCAGCCAGCCGAGCCAGGTCGCCGCTGACCTCGGTCGCATCAACACCCCGGGTCCTGGCAGTCTGCCCGCTGACCCTGGCCACCTCAGAGGCATTGCCCTTGATTACGCCCACCCTGACCTCGTCGAGCAACTCCACACATTTCCGGTCGCGTAGAGCGGTGGCGCCTGCGCCACAGGCATCCAGCACTACCGGGATGCCCTTCTGGTTTGCGCTCCGGGCGGCAAGCTTCATTGCTTCGACCAGTTCAACGGTCAGGGTCCCGATATTCAAAACCAGAGCGGAGGCGATTTGCGCCATTTCGCCGGCCTCCTCCGGCGCGTGGGCCATCACCGGCGAGGCACCCAGGGTTTTCAGCACCTGCGCGCAGTCGTAAATCGTCACCCAATTGGTCAGATGGTGCACCACAGGCTTTTGATGCCGAACTCTCTCCAATAAGTCCCAGGGCTCTGATTTCATAATGCGGTGTGGATGAAGCGCATAGTCCTGACCGGCAACGACGGCCTACAGTTCGATCCCGTCGGCCTCGGCCTCGGCAGCATCCAGGAATGCCTTGAGGCTCCGGACGCGGCTTTCGGCGAGGCGACGCGCGGCGGGCAGCTCCAGTTGCGCGGGCAGGTGCTCCACGTTCTGCCTCAGGACCCGGATCGCGTCGGCATACCGCACAAAGCGCGTGTCGCGGCCTACTTTGCTCACGGTGCGGAGGACGGCGATAGCCCCGAGCTGCTCGAGGATGTCCGCATCCCGCAGCAGCGTGCCCTCAAAAGAGGTCGGCCTCCTCGACGGCAGGTGGGTCCGAATGACCTCAATGGTGGCCGAAATCTTGGCCTCGGGAAATCCCACTTGCCGCAGGACGCGCGGCACCTGGCTGGTCGCATAGACCACGTGGTCCCAGACCGCCAGCGCCGCCAGGTCCTCCGGCCGGTGGCCGACGAAGACTCCGAGGTCGTGCATCCAGGCTGCGGCATAGAGCACGTCATCGTCATAAGCCTGGCCATCCGCCAGTCGCCTCGCGAGCTGATACAGCCGGGGCTGGTGGCTAAACTTGTCAGGCGGCTTGGCCTGGGAGCGGATGTAATCAACAATAGCCTCTCGGTATCCGGGCTGACTCATGGCCGCAGGATAGCAGCGCCCTCGCGGATTTCCAGTCCGGCAATGGAGGGCCGCCGGCACCGGCCCGCCACGCCACCGCGGGAAATCCTCCCCCGCCGGCCACGGAAGCCCTGCCGTGAATTTTTAGAAAAAAGGCTTGCTATTCCTTGAAAAAGAGCCACTGTTCGCTCGTCTGTTAGATAACTTGTCACTTTCCTGGCATGGAAAATCTTCAGGTGAACTTCGTTCAGTGATGATTTGAAACCCGATAGGCGGGAACAGTTGGGAGAAAGCTAAAGTCAGTCTAGGACAGTAAGTTAGATACATCACATGAGCGCAAAATTGTTTGTTGGAAATCTTTCCTTCAACATCACTGAAAACGACCTGCAGGATGCCTTCGCGGTCCACGGCACGGTCGTCGAAGCCAACCTGATGATGGACCGGGCAACCGGCCGTCCCCGCGGGTTTGCCTTCGTCACCATGAGCACGCCCGAGGAAGCCCAAAAGGCCATTGACGCCCTCAACGGCAAGGAACTGGGTGGACGCGCCCTCACGGTTAACATCGCCCGGCCGCGCGAAGAACGCCCGCAGGGCGGCGGCGGCTATCGGGGCCATGGTGGCCGCGGTGGCGGACGCGATCGTTACTAATTTAACAGATCGCATTTGTGCGAGGCCCGGGCTGACCGGGCCTCGTTCTTTTCTCTGGTTGCGTCCTTTCCGGCCGGTGCGCGGGATGTTGCCTGTGCCAGCAAATCCGGCCGTTGGTGAAGCAACCTATGAAAGAAGAACATATTGAAGTAGAAGGCCGCATCCAGACCGTGCTCCCGGGCACAATGTTCCGGGTGCAACTCGACAACAACCACCTCGTCCTCGCCACCATCTGCGGCAAAATGCGCAAACGCTGGGTCCGCCTCACCGCCGGTGACCGCGTTAAGATGGAAATGTCACCTTACGATCTGGACAAAGCCCGCATCGTCTGGCGGTTGAAATAAGCCCGCCCCCTCCAAAACTGGCGGCTCGGCAGTTTCAGGCCACAAACTCCAGCTCCGGCTCACGGGCGATCAGCCCACGGCCAGCCGCCTGGCCCAGGAACCGCCGGATTGCCTCCCTCCCCTTCTCGCCGTAATCCAGCGTCCAGTGGTTTACATACATCCCGACAAACTTGTCCGCCAGCCGCTGATCCATATCCCGCGCGTACTGGAGCGCATGCCGCACCGCCTCGGGCCGATGGTCCAGGCTGTACTGGATGCTCCCCGTCAACACATCGGACACCACGCGCCGCGTCGCCGGCGGAAAGCGCTTGTGAATGACGTTCCCTCCTAGCGGCAGCGGCAAACCGTCGTTCTCGCTCCCCCACCACACCCCCAGGTCCTCGCAGACCTGCAAGCCCTCATTCTGATACGTAAGCTGTCCCTCGTGTATAATCAGCCCGACCTCCGCCCCGCCTGAACGAACGGAAGCAAAGATCTGGTCGAACGGGACAACTACATAATCGAACTCCCTTGCCGGCCTGCCCAGCCACAATTGCAGCGCCAGAAACGCGCTGGTCATCGTGCCCGGGACGGCGATCTTCCTGCGGGCGACCTCCGTCCGGGTGAGCTTCTGCTTCGCCACCAGCATCGGCCCATAACCGTCGCCCATGCTTGCGCCGCTCGGCAACAACGCGTACTGGTCGCCCACGTAAGCATAGGCGTGAATGCTCACCGCCGAGATGTCCAGCTCCCCTCGCGTGGCCCGCTCATTGAGCGTTTGGATGTCCTGCAATACGTGCTGGAAACGAAACCCATGCGTCGGGATTAGCTCGCGCGCCAGCCCGTAGAACATGAACGCGTCGTCCGGATCGGGCGAGTGGCCGAGGGTTAAAGTGGTCTGCGACATGCCCGCAAGCTAACCCGTCCTCCGTCTCGCTGTCACGCCGAGAGCTTTGCGCCAACCCGCTTGCTTCCCAATCCGCCCCCGCCAAGTCCCCGCACGCTGCTTACGTCCTGTCGCGGGGCGCGGGGCCCGGCGCCAGCTCCAACATCTCCCGGCTATACGGAATCCCCCGGCGCCGCGTCACCACCAGACGCATCATCTGCTCGAACACCGGCTGCAAGTGCGGAAAGCGCTGGCTGAGCCGGGCCTGCGGCAGAGATGCCACCATCAACCGCACGAACGCCTCCAGGGACACCACATTGCCATGCAGCGCCATGTTGGACGTGACCACATGCGGCCAATAGCCCGGGATGATGCAGCAGGTCAGGCTGCAATGCAGATCTCGCTGCGAGAAACCCAGCACGGGAAAACTGCCGCGCCGCAACGCGCTAACCAGTTGCTCCAGTTCCGAGGCCAGCAGCCCGAACACCGCACGCGTCCGCTCCTCCGACTCGCCGGCACCGGTGATGCCGTAGTTATAGTCAGCGGGCAGCGGCAAAAACACCTGCTCCCCGGTTACTTCCTCGTCGCCGGACAACCGCTCCAGCCGAAGACAACCCAGCTCCGCCGTCAGCGCCCAGTTGCGAGAAACATCGTCCCGGTTGAATGCCGCCAAACCCAACGGCGTGGCTTTGCCCAGCAGAGCAAAGACCCGCCGCCCTTTTCGCAGCAAACATCCCGGCATCGGGGTGCCCAGTTTTTTCAAGCACAACGCCATCTTTTCGTCGCCAAACGATCACCCCTATCCTGCCCCGCGCCGCCCGCGCTGGAAATCCGTACTAATAACCAAATCGTATCGGGTCTTTTCCGTCACCGGTGTGCCCGCCCGCCGCCGCCCCAATCCCGCTTGCCTTCACTCCGCTGCCCCCTAGACTCCGCGCGCGATGTTCGATCTCAATACGCTCAACCCCCAGCAGCGCCTGGCGGTTGAGACCATCCACGGACCGGTCCTGATCCTGGCCGGCGCCGGCACCGGCAAGACGCGCGTCATCACCTGTCGCGTCGCCCACCTCATTGACCGCGGCATTGCGCCCGCCCACATTCTTGGCGTCACCTTTACCAACAAAGCCGCCCGCGAGATGCTGGAGCGCGTCGGAAAACTCATCCGCGGCAAAGCCCAACACCGCCGCGCCGCCGCCCAGTCACCACCCCCCGACGCTCAACCCACCCTCTGCACCTTTCATTCCCTCTGCGTGCGCATCCTCCGCCAGCACATTGAGCGCCTGGGTTACAAGCGCAACTTTGTCATTTACGACGAATCCGAGCAGCTCGGCGCCATCAAGAAAATCCTGGCCCAAATCTCCGCCAAGGGAGAAAAGGCCGACCCCGCCGCTATCCTCAGCCTCCTTAGCCGCTTCCGCAACGGCGGGCAGCGTGCCGCGGCCTTTGGCGATCCGAGCGTCCGCGCCATGGCCGAGCACATCCGCTCCCGTTACGAGTCCGCCCTGCGCGCCTGCAATGCCGTGGACTTCGACGACCTCATCCTCCTCACCCTCCGCCTCTTCCGCGAGCACCCCGACGCGCTCGAATCCTGCCGCACCCGCTACCGCTACGTCATGGTGGATGAATACCAGGACACCAACGCCGCCCAGTTCAAGCTCGTCCACGCCCTCACCTGCGAGCACCGCAACCTCTGTGTCGTCGGTGACGACGACCAGAGCATTTACGGCTGGCGCGGCGCGGAAATCTCCAACCTCCTTGACATGGAACAACATTACCCCGAGACCCGCGTCATCAAGCTCGAACAAAACTACCGCTCCACCAACACCATCCTCCACGCCGCCAACGCCATCATCCGGCACAACGTCCGCCGGCGCGGCAAGACCCTCTGGTCCCAAAAGGGGGACGGCCCGAAAATCACCCTCCACGCCTTTGCCACCGACGAAGAGGAAGCCCGCGCCATTGCCGAACTGATCGAATACGCCCGCCTCACCCAACGCGTGCCCTGGTCGGAGCAGGCCATTCTCTTCCGCATCAACGCCCAATCCCGGCCACTCGAAACCGCCCTCCGGCAGGCCGGCGTCCGCTATCACCTCATCGGCGGCCAGAGCTTCTTCGACCGGCGCGAAGTTCGTGACTTCCTCGCCTACCTCAAGACCCTCCTGAACCCCAATGACGACGTGAGCCTGCTGCGCATCGCCAATGTTCCGGCCCGGGGCCTGAGCGATGTCACCATGGAGCGCCTCCTGGCCGCCAGCCACGAGCGCAAATGCCCCGTCTTTGCCGCCATGAAGAACCCCGCGGTCACCACCACCTTTCAGTCTCGCACCCGCGAGAACCTCGAAGCCTTCGTCAAACTCATCGAGCACACAGGCGGACGCCTCCACACCGAGAGCCTCTCCCGCGACCCGCGCGCGCTACAAACCTGGGCCTCGCACTTCCTCGACCAGATCGGTTACTTTGCCGAACTGCGCCGCTCCGAGCGCAACCCCGAGACCGCCGAAAACCGCCTGCGCAACCTCAAAGACCTCATCGCCACCCTCGACGGTCCCGACGGCGCTTCCCACCCTCCCTTCGACCGCCTGGAAGCCTTCCTCCAACAAATCAGCCTTGATACCGAGCGCGAGGAGGAACAGGAAGACTCGCCGGGCGACGCCGTCACGCTCATCACCATGCATAGCTGCAAAGGGCTGGAGTTCCCCCACGTCCACATTGTCGGCATGGAAGACGGCCTGTTGCCCCACTCGCGCTCCAAAGCCGAGAACACCCTCGACGAAGAGCGGCGCCTCTTCTACGTCGCCGTCACCCGGGCCATGCACACCCTGGCCATCAGCCATTGCGCTGGACGCAAGAAATACGGCGCCATTGTCCCCTGCCATCCCTCCCCCTTTCTCAAAGACCTGCCCCCCGAACTCGTCGAGCACGCCGACGAAAAAGCCAGGCAGCCCGTCACCCTCCAATCCGGCAAAGCCAAGTTCGCCCTCCTCCGCGCCGCCCTGGGCTAAGAGCTTGTTTGAGAAGTCGCCCGGTCAGGGGACCGGGCCTACAGGATCGCGCCTTTTCGCCCATTCCCCGTAGGCCGGGTGTCCACACCCGGAGTTAGACTGGCATTTTCAAACAGGCTCTAAGCCCAAGCCCTCCGCCTCACCCGCAGCGGCAGGCTTGCTGGTGGCGTGGGCTCGCCAAACAGGTTAGGTTCCCGTGTGCGATCCTCTCTGGCAGTGGCCGCGCCCCCGGCCCGGGCGCTGCTGATCTACGACGGCGACTGCAGTATCTGCTCGCTGTGCGTCCGCCGGTGGCAAAAGACCACCGGCGCGCACCTCGATTACCTCCCGTTCCAGGACCCGGGCGTGGCGCGCCGATTCCCCGAAGTGCCCCGCGGCCAGTTCCAGACTGCGGTGCAACTGATCGAGCCGGACGGCCGCGTTTATGGCGGCGCGGTGGCGGTCTTGCGCGCGCTCGCCCAGGGCCCCCGCCGGGCGCGGCTGCTCAATTGGTATGAACGCTGGCCGCTCTTCGCCCGCGCCGCCGAGTGGACCTACCGCCTGGTGGCCCGGCACCGCCGATTCTTCGCAGCCCTGACACGCCTTGCCTGGGGCGCGGCACACCGTTCCTTTGACAAACCCGGCCGGCGGGCTAGTGTTTGATCGGATGGCAACCCGCAACGTCAAACCCGGCGTCACGCAAGAAACACTCCCACCCGTGCGTAGCGCGGGACAGTTGCAGCGTTGAATTTCTATGACACTGAAATGGAACGTGGTCGCCAAACACATGCGCCCCCACGCGCAACTGCAGTCCAAGCTCGAGCAGAAGATCGCCAAGCTGGAGGCTCATTTGACGCACTTCCCAGCCGACGCGGTCCATTTGCAGGTCGTGCTGGAGCGGCACGCCAAGCGCGACTGGTTCGAGGTCGCCCTGACGCTGCGGGTGCCCTCCAACGTGCTGCAGAGCAACAAGTCCGGCGCCGACCCGGTGACGGTGCTTGACCTCGCGGTCAAGGCGCTGCTGCGCGAGCTGGCGGGGCTGAAGTCCGAGTTGCGCCGCGAGCCGGACTGGCGGCGGGTGGCGCGGCGCAAACTCTGAGCGGCGGCTTCCGCCCGGTGGATCACGTGCCAGGCGTCTTGTCTTCCCGCCGTTCGCGATCCCGCCTGGCCGCCCGCCGGGCCTTCACCAGAACCCAGACCTCCAGCACCAGATAGACCGACAAAAGCCCGGCGATAGTGGCCAGCATCCAATCCCAATACCGGACGGCCAGCGCCCACAAGCATGGCACGACAAAGACCAAAATGGTCAACCAGCCCTTTGACTGCTTCGACGCTGCGTTCTTTTTCATTGTAAGGACGGGGGCCGGACCACTGGCTCGACGCACCGCTCACCGGCGGCCATCCGGGCCGGTGGCCGGCTGCCTTGTCCATAGCCCAAATCACGGCTCAACGCCAGCCCCTTCCCCAGAAACGATTGGCCGCCCAATCCTTGGCGAACGCAGGGCGGTTTTGGCCTGTCCCGGCGCTCTCGGCAAGCGCGCCCGACCTTCAGCGATCGAGGAAGCGTGTTCGCAGTTCGCTACGGATCGGAGCGCAAACAACCACCGGGCAATTTGTCTGGCGTGGGGCGGCCGAGTGTGCGGTAATGAGTGACCCAGGTTATGCCAGTGCAGTACAGAGACTACTATGAAATCCTAAAGGTGCCCCGCAGCGCCAGCGAGGCCGACATAAAAAAGGCCTTCCGCAAGCTCGCGCGGGAGTACCACCCGGATGTCGCCAAGAACAAGAAGCAGGCGGAGGAGAAGTTCAAAGAGATCAACGAGGCCTACGAGGTCCTGGGCGACCCGGCCAAACGCAAGCGCTATGACGAACTGGGACCCAACTGGCAGGCCGGCGCCGAGTTCCGTCCGCCGCCGGGCTGGCAATCCTTCGGCCGGGGCAGGCCGGCGCAGGGCGGCGGACCTGGCAGCGAGGCCTTTGAGTTTCAGTTCGGCGGCACTGGCTTCAGCGACTTCTTCGAGCAGTTGTTCAGCTCCGCGGCAGGCCGGGGCGCAGCCGGCTTTGGGCGGCGCGGCCCGTTCGCCGAGGAGGAAATGCGCGGCCAGGACATCGAGGGCGACATCCTCGTATCGCTGGAGGAAGCCACGCGCGGCTCCGTCCGGTCCGTGTCGGTGCGCCACGCGCTCCCGTGTGGGCAGTGTGGCGGCAGCGGTCATCGCAACCGCCGCGTGTGCCAGGCCTGCGGCGGGGCAGGCCAGGTCGCCCGGACGGAGACCTGGCAGGTGAAAGTCCCGGCGGGCGTGACTGAAGGCCAGCGGCTGCGGCTGGCCGGGCGCGGCGAGGCGGGTGCGGGGGGCGGCGCGGCCGGCGACCTCTACCTGCGTGTGCGCCTGGCGCGGCACCCCGACTTCGAGGTGGAGAATCACAACCTCATCTACGAAGCCCAAATCGCCCCGTGGGAGGCGGTGTTGGGGGCCAACATCTCCGTGCCGACCCTGGGCGGCCGCGTGGCGATCAAGATTCCGCCGGGGACGCAAAACGGCCAAAAGCTGCGGGTGCGCGGTCGCGGCCTGCCGCAGCGCGGCGGCGGGAGCGGTGACTTGATCGTGGAGACCCGGATCGAGGTGCCCCGGCGGGTCACAGAGTCCGAGCGCAAGCTCTGGGAGCATCTCGCGCGCGAGTCCCGATTTAACCCTCGCGAGTAAGCTCGCCCGCCCGCACCACCGCCTGCACGACTCAGCCAACCCAGCGGACATTCCCGGCGCCACATCCGGGCAGCAGGCCTCGTTCTCCAGTGCGTGAGATGGTGAATTGCTGCGCTGCCGCACGGAGTCCCAATCCGAGGACGCCTTTGCGGAATTGGTTCAGCGGCACTCGGACTTGGCTTATTTGGCAGTGCTGCGGCAGGTGAACGGCGACTCGCATCGCGCCCAGGATGTAGCCCAGTTGGTTTTCGCCGACCTTGCCCGCAAGGCACACCGGCCCCCGGGGCGGGAGGCTTTCGCGGACCGGCTCTATCCCGGCGCGCATTTCCGAGCCGACAAGGTTCGTGGGGGGACAATCCAAGTGCCATAAATGATCTGGAAACGGGGTGAGAGCGGCACCGGGACGGCCACTAGACGGCCACTAGACGGCCACCCCATGGCCACTAGACGGCCGGGACCAACTTTGGGCCCCGGCCATCCGCGGCTTCAGGGCGGGTTGTCCGGGCTGCTTCGCAGGGGCAGGCGGCTGACAGGTTGATGCTTCTAATCACGCACCTGGACTCTGCCGCGAGAGGCAAGGGCTGCGGAGATGCCAACTATGGCTGCCTTTTGGGGCTGGAGCCGGGTGTGAGGTTAATGGAAGCCCCCCGGGACCAGGCGGCGCCACCCGAAGGAGTCTCACCGTATACGCGCCATATCCACACCGTATCCACACCGTGGATACAGCCTTGACATCCCGCCGCCCCCCTGACGTAACCCACTGCCGTTGCGGCAGTTGCGATCACAGGGCCAAAATACAGGCCCTTGCGGGCCAAATCCGTTGCAAGTACATCCATTTCAGTGAGTTGAGTCAAATCCGGGCAAACGGACCTCCATTCCCCTCCCATAGAGCTTGTTTGAGAATTCGCCCGGTCAGGGGACCGGGCCTACAGGATCGCGCCTTTTCGCCGATTCCCTGTAGGCCGGGTGTCCACACCCGGCTTAGACTGGCATTTTCAAACAGGCTCTAAGGGAGCTGGGGCTGCGCGGCTTCATCGCCGCCCGGCGCGGAGCTTGAGGCGGGCAAAGTCTTCGAGATGGGCGGCGCGGTCACCCTTGAGGTATTGCTCGGGCAAATAACGCTTGTCGGAGCAGGCCAGGACGGCGGCCAGCTCCTGCAGCTTCAGCAGCTCCGGATCGAGCGGGTCAATGAAGGAGCTGACCGCCTCCTCCAGGTCTCGCCGCTGCACATCGTCGTCCCGCTTCGCCAGCACCGCCCGCTCTTTGGCGCGGATGAGGATGGACTCCACGTCGCTGCCGGTGAGCGGCCGGGCACCCAGGTTTTGCCGGATGTAGGTTAAGCTGGGCTGGGCAAGCGCGATCCCCTTCACCCTGGCCACCGTGGCAAACAACTCCAGCACATCCTCCGGCCCCTGCGCGGGAAACAGGGGGATGCACAAGCCAAAGCGGCCCTGGCGCTTCATGTCTATGGCCAGCAGGTCCGGCCGCGACGTCATGGCCACCCAAAGCTCGCGCCCGCGCAGGGAGGAGTCCCCGATATGAGCCGCGAAGGCGGCAAAGACGCGCCCGGACACGCCGCTATCGCCGTCGGCCTCGCGGGTGCCAAAGACGGCGTCGGCTTCATCCACCACCACAATCACCGGTCCCAGGGCGCGGATGGTCATGAGGATGCGCGCCTGCTGGCGCTCGGTGTCGCCAACCCATTTGGAGCGAAACTCGCCCATCTCCATGACGGGCAGCGCGCACTCGCTGGCAAAGCAGTCAATCAGAAAAGATTTGCCGACGCCGACGCGTCCGGGAACGAGCACGCCGCGTTCCAGCACGTCGGTCTTGCCGTTCTTGATGAGCCAGGCCAGCTCGCGCAGCCGCTGCTTGGCGGCGGCATGGGTGGCGACCCGGTCGAGGCTCACGCCGGGCTTCGGGTCCTTGAAGCGCACCAGGCCCTGGCAATATTCCTCGATCAGCCGCTTTTTGCTCGCGGTCACGTGCTCTTGCGTCACGCGGATGCCGTTGCGGATGGCCGCGGCCAGGAAGTGGCGGATGCGCAGCAGGTTCAGCCCCGAGGTGCGAGCCGCGAGCTCCTCGCTGGTGAAATCGCTCCAATCGGAAGTGGGTTTGCCTCCCGCCAGGTGCTCGGCCCAGCCCGACTTGAGGAAGCGCAGCCGCTCCTCGGCATCGGGCAGATCAATGCGAACCTGGCAGACGTGGGGACTTTGCAGCAAGTCGGCGTGGAGCTCGGCAGCCGATTCAGACACCAGCACGACGCCAATATCCAACCGGGCGAGCTCCTGCGACGCGGCCCACTCGAGAAACGTGACCAGGTTCATCCGCTCCTCCATGCTGGCGTTGGCCTCCTCGCAGGCGGGGATGAGCTTCTCCGGAAAATCAATCACCAGGGTGATCCCTCGCCACTTCTCTTTCTCCTCGGCAACACGCAGGAAAAACCGACGCAGCAGGGGTGCCAGGTGGAGGAAGTCCCGCGGCGGACCGGAGGCATGAAAGGCGGTGTTCTCGACGCTGTCGTAATCCGCCAGCCATTTGAAGAAGCGCTTCTGCATTTCGGCGGAGCCGAAGCTCAGGCCGTTGCTGATGTTGTAGAAAAGCAGACAGCCGCGCTCCGGGAACAGACGGCTGACGAGGAAGGTCTTGAGCGATTCGTAGCGGACGTTGCCATGGTCCTGAACGGGAAAGAGGTCAAAGATGTTGCCATGGAGGATGAAAAGCGAGTAGGTGCCGCCATTCCAGCGGCGGGCCAGTTCGAGCGCCCAGCCGGTGAGGGGCAGCCGGGCAGCGGCGCTGGCGGGTGCGGGCGATGCAGCGGCGGATTTCATTACCCCTGCCTTTGGCGCGCCGGGTAGGTCTTCTTGAAGGGCGCGTTTTCAATAACCGGCGGTGCCGCGGCGGCGGCGGGCGCAGGCGCGCCCACAGGCTGGTAGCCCACGCGGAGTTCCGTCGAAGGCATGTCGCCGACGAGGTCTTTAAACTCGTCCATCTCGGAGAGCCACTTATTGGTCTGGTCGAGGTGCTCGACAGTGGCGTCAATGCGGGCGGTGAGGGTCTCCGCATTCTTGGTGGCAACGGCATCGGCACGGATCAGCTTGATTTGCTGGTCGAGGCGTTCCTGCTCGGAGACCACCAGGGCGAGGTTCGCCTCGGCCTGCTCGCTGCGTTGCTGGCGCTTGCGCAGGACCTCCAGCCGCTCCAGACGCGAGGCCAGGTAACGTTGCTTGGTCTCCATCGCGCCGGCGTCGCCTTTGGCTTTCAGAGCTTCGACTTCGGCGTCGAGCCGGGCGGCCTCGGATTCGGCATTCTTCAAAACCACCGGCAGGTTCTCGCTGCGTTCGGTCTGCAAGAACTGCTCCAGGGACTCCTGGATGCCGAGCAAGCGCAGGTAGGTCCACATCAACTCATCCAGTTTGCGCAAGCGCGGATCAGTGGCCGGGTCGGCGGAGGCCAGCAGATTGTCCGCGCTGGCGGTTTCGATGTCCTGGCAGACCGCCACGAGACGGTTGTAGCACTCACGGCGTTCGGACGAAAGCGAGCCGATGAGGGCGTTGCGACGCTGGACAAAGGCGGCGACCTTGCGGGCGTCCTCCGCCCGCTTGAGGGCTTCGCGGCGGCGATCCACCCAGCGGCGGAAGAACGGCAGGTCAGGCAGGTAAATCCAGCCCAGCGTGTAACAGGTCGCCCCAGCGATGAGCGGCAAAATCATCCCGCTGACGAAGCCCGCCCCCAGCGTCAACAGTCCCAGCGCCGCGTGCTGCGGGCTCTTCAGAAACTCGCGGTGATAGTTTGGCGCTTGCTGGTCCATGCGGCTCTTCGCGCAGTCTATTACAGGCGACAGCTCAGCAACACATAAAACTTCGGAGCCTACACCTGCACTCCCGGCGGCGTGGATGACGCCTCTTCCAGCCGCCGCAGCAGCGTCTGACAGAAGTTGACAAACCACGGCTTGCGGCGGCTCTCTTCGGGCGGCTCAGCCGGGCGCGGCACCTTGAGTATCTCGACCAGCCGCCCAGGGTTGGCCGCCATCAAGAACACCCGGTCGCCCAGGTAAACCGCCTCCTCGACTGAGTGCGTCACCAAGAAGACTGTGCTTTGCTGTTCGTCCCACAATTGGATAAGCAACTCCTGCATGCGCAGGCGGATGCCCGGATCCAAAGCCCCAAAGGGCTCGTCCATGAGCAGGATGCGCGGCTGGAGTATGAGGGTGGCGGCTATGGCCACGCGCTGCTGCATGCCGCCGGAAAGCTCGGAGGGGAACTTCTTCTCCGAGCCTTCCAGACCAACTTTCTTCACCCACTCGGAGGCCCGGTCCAGGCGTTCGGAGCGAGCGACGCCGCGCAATTTCAAACCGAAGGCGATATTCTCGAGCACATGCAGATGCGGCAGGAGCGAGTATTTCTGATCCACCAGCCCCCGGTCGGGTCCAGGGTCCGTAACTGGCTTGCCCAGCACGCGCACCTCACCGCTGGTGGGAGGGAAATGGGGCTTCAACCCGGCCAGTATGCGCAGGAGGGTGGATTTTCCGCAGCCGGAAGGTCCCACGATGGCAATCAACTCGCCAACATGCGGCAGGTCTTCGATTGTGAAGTTGACGTCCTGGAGCGCGAGCTTGGCGTCCGGCCCGACGCCAAAGGTCTTGGAGACCTGCTTGAAGGACACCACATCAAGCCTCTTGAGAAGCACTGGTTCTGGCGTGGCCGCCAGACTGCCTTGTCCTTGACCGTCCTTCGGTTGCTGCGGTGCGGCGCCGTCACTGGGGTGGGTCGTCTCAGGCATAACTCACTCGGCTGTCTTGCGATAAGGGAATAGGAGTTCGCCGCCCAACCGCCACAATTGATCGCAAGCCACTGCGATCAGGACGATGACAATGATAATCGCATAAACCGAGCCGGTTTGACTCCGCCGCGTGGAGACCTCGATTAAGCCGCCCAGGCCATACTCCGGCCGGACAAACACCTCGGCCATGATAATCCACCCCCAGCCCACGCCGTAAACGCCGCGGAGGTGGTCCCAGATGTTGGCCTGGGCCACCGGAAACAGAACGTGTCGAACGAGTTGCCACTGCGACGCGCCTTTCGTGACTGCCACGTCGAGAAAGGCGGATGGGACATCCGCGATGTCCTTAATGACCAGTGGCAGCAGAACGACAAAGCAGCCGATAAACAGGAACCCGATCTTCTGGGCCTCACCGGTGCCAAACCACGTCATGCTCAGCGGGATGAGCACCACGATGGGAACGTAAGCGCCCGCCAGCGCCAGGGGCCGGAAGAACGCAGCCACGGATGGAAAGCTGGCCATGTAAACCCCCAGTGGCACGGCAACCAGTGTGGCCAGGGCGAACCCGGCGGTGACGCGAAGCCACGAGTGAAAGGCACTGCGGACCAGGCCCTGTTCAACATGCAACGGTTTGAATGCCTGAAGGACTTCCATCGGGCTAGGCAGGATCAGCGATTGAACGAGCCGATGTTCGACGCCGCCGCGCGTGACAAACCACCAGGCCGCCAGGACCATCCCGACGAAGGCGACCGTCAATCCCACCGTTCGGGCGTAGGAAGAATCCGCATTGACCTGTAGCCGGGCGAGACGGACGACGAGTGTCAGGACAGCCACGAACACCGTGGCAAAGGTGAGGAAACGCAGGAATTCGGCCATGGGATATTCGTCCAGGCTACAGAGTTACATCGCTACGCAGTCACATGGGTGTGGCGTGAGACCGGCCCCTGTAACCAGGCACCTCAGGTAACGTGTGTCGCCGGTCAGGACCCGGCTTCCAGCGGGAACACCTTGACCTCCACGCGCCGGTTCTTCTTGTTGTGCTCGGCGTTGCTCGGGTCCGTGCAGCCGGGCAGCGGATTCTCCCAGCCATTGCCGACCACCTTGAACTTGTTCGGGTCGAACTTGTATTTGTCCATGATCGCACGGCGAACGGCGTCGGCGCGGTCGTAGGAGAGCTGCCGGACGAGGTCGGTGGGCACGATGCCCTTGCGACTGGCGTCCGTGTTGCCTTCAATAATGATGTAGGCGTTGCCGAACCTGCCGGCCAGTTTGCCGATTTCCTCCAGCGTGTTGGGGATGGTCGAGTCATATTCCGGGTTGAGCACGGATTTATTCGGCTCGAATGAGATCAGCACCGCCTTGGTCAGAATCTGGCCCGCGCCCGCCTCGGCGCTGAGATTCATGAGCGCGCTCGGCTTGAAGGTGGGCTGCGACAGATCCCGCACGTCCTTATATTCCCCGGACAGGGCGGCCAGGACTTGGTGGGCTTTGACCTGGTCGGCGGGCACGGTCTTGCTGATCGTGCCTAACGATTTGTAGATGGTCGAGGCACTGTTCCATACCACCTCAAAGTTCGCCGGGTTGAACGGGTCCAGGAAGAACTTCGCATTCTCGCGGTAGTTGGTGAGGTGGGCGTCGCCCTCGACAATCCCGCCGTCGCCGCCGATCATCTTGCCGCATTCCTCCTCCGGCAGCTTGAAGGCCGCCGCCAGTGCGCGCGCCGCCATCTTCGGGTCTTTGCGCACCATGTCCATGCCCTCGAAGATGCCCCGCACCAGGTTCTTCACGATCTCCGGATGGTCCTTGTAAAAGTCGTTGCGCACCGCCCATACATCCGCGATGAGGTGATTGGCCGTCCCGGTCGTCACCACCAACCGAGTGCCCTTCAGCTTGTCGGTGACGTTGTAGATGTCCGGCGACCAGCCAACGAAGGCATCGTACGACTCGTCCTGCACAAATATCTTCGCCGCCGACGGAGCATCCGCGGCCCACCTGAAGTCAACGTCCCCAGGGTCAATTCCCGCATCAATCAGCAGCGACATGATCAAGTAGTGACTTGGCGAGTTTTGCGCCAATACAACCTTCTTGCGCTGGCCGGCAACGCTTCGCAGGTCGTTGATGCTCCGTATCTCGCCCCTGGCCACCACGCCGTCGCCGCCCGCGGAAAAGTCAATTTGCTGGCAGACGACGGGCACGGTTCTGGAGTCCTTAACCAGCTCGGGCGCGAACAAGGCAATCATGTCCAGTGTGCCCCACAGAATGTGGCTTTGGCCACTCGCGAACAGATCGCGCGCCTTGACCGGATCGTCCACGATGGCCAGGCGCACGTAGAAGCCGTATTTCTTCGCAAATATGCTCTGGTCATTCGGCTCCAACCCCTGGTTGGCCACGATGATAGGCGCCCAGCCGGGCCAGACGTTGATCGGGAACTCGATCACCAGCTTCCCGTCCTTCATATCTGTCTTGTAGTCGCTAACTCCCGTCACCGCGGGAATGCCGGACCGCTGGACCAGCGTCGCCACATTTGTGCCGGCCAGGAGGTACTGGCTGGCGTCTTCGGGCGGGGCGATTGCTTCTTTGATCTGCCGTTTCACCTCGGCCGGGTTGACGGAAACGTTCTGGGACCGGCTCTGGGGCGCGATCTTGTCCCACCAGCGATACATCCCAAAGCCGACCACGGCCAGGATGATAATAGTCAAAACAATCTTCCCACGTGTTGTCATAAGATCTTTCCTTAAATGTTCACTGCTTGGTTAACTCGCCGTATTTGGATTCGTGTTCAATTTCACGAGTTGGACATTGGGATTTCTGGCGGTCACTGCTCTGGTATCTTCTGCCGCTCCGGCTGCGGCGTGGGGGCTGGTTTCGCCGCCGCCGCCGCTTCCGGCTGCACCATGCCCATCTTCTTCTTGTATTCCTGAAACAGCGCCGCTCCGCGCATCTTGCGGGCCTCCTGCTGGCGGGCAATGCCCGAGCCCATTTCCTTGGCCAGGTCAAGCGTCGCGCGCATCTGACCCTCGCCAGAGGCGGCGGACTGCCGGAGTTGCTGCATGGACTGGCCCATCTCGCCGCCCATCATGCCCTGCAATTCGGTAATTGAACTCTTCATCATGCCCGCCAGGCTTTCGAGCGAGCGGCCGATGGCGACCTTGGCCTTGACCGCCTCGAATTCGCGCTGGAATCTTTGAATCTCACGCAAGCTCTCGGCTATGATCTCCGTGTTCTGCCTGTAAAGCTGATCAAGGTTGTCCGTTTGAGCCTTGTTATCGTTCAGATCCGCTTCCAGGGCGGCAAGTTCCTCGGCGTAATGCGCTCCGTTGGCCTCGTCATTGGCCGCCGCCGCCGCCTGGAGCAGCGACTGCAGGTCCGCCCGCTGGCGTTCCTGGCGTTTGATCTGATCGCGCAACAGCGCGATCTGCCCGGCCAGCTGGCCGTTGGCATAATGCGCTTTGTCGGCCTTGGATTTCGAGTCGCGGATGCCGCGCTCCACCACCGCCTGGTTAATCGCGTCCGTCTCCGTGGCCTTCTCGGCCATCAGGCCCATCCATATAAACAACCGCTTGATCGCTCTGAACATAGGTAGTCCTTTCTTTTGGGTGCTGGCTACTTCTACTTCACTGGCTCCTCATCTTCGAGGAGAATCTTGCGCTGGAGCACGTACTCCAATTGCGCGTTAAGCTGCTTTTCATCGGACGCGCTCACGACCGTCGCGCCGAGCTTCTTGACTGAATCAAAGACCTTCGCGTTGATGTCGAAGGCCACGAAGTGAACGGATAGCGTCACCTTCTTGTCCTGCGCCTGCTGCTGCAGCCGGGGCAACACCGCCGCCGGCGCCGGCCCCGCCGTGTTCATGCCGTCCGTGATGACGAGCACGTGTTTGCGAGGCTGGGGGGAATTCATGATCGCCCGGGTGGCGATGCTCAAGGCGTTGCCCAGCGGCGTGTTGCCAACGGGACGGGAGAAACGTTGGGCGAAATTCTCAAGCGCCGACGCGTCAAACGGCCCGAACTTAACGGCCTCCCGCGCGCTGTCGCCGCTGAACGCGAACAGACCGGCTTCGACTTTCCGGGGCACGCCCCCTGCGTTACTGTCGGCGTAGGCTTGAATCTGCTTTGCCACCGCCGCCAGGGCGCGGTTGGCGATGATGTACTTGGGTGAAGACCGGTTGTTGGCGTCACGCACCGGGTCTTTCATGCTGCCGGAAGTATCGTAGATAATGGCGAGTGCGACGCCGTCTTCATCGGCGGCGTTGCAGGTTGTCCCTTGCCCCAGCGCAACCAGAGCCATCATAACAGCGAGCGATAGAATAATTTTCATACTAGACCTGAGCCTTTCTCCCTCTGCTAACCGCACGCAACATTGCAGGGGTAGCAGTTGCTTCACGCGCTGTCAATATATCCAATTTTGCGCCGCGCTCCGCATCTATAAAAGCTGCTGGCGTTTGTAACCAGCATCCCGGGCCGGAAAGCGCAGCGTGGCAAGGACAGTATGATTCGCGAGCTTGCCCGTGTTTTTGCTTTCCGATAATCGTTCCCGATGATCGCCTCACGCACTATTCGGCCAGCCATTCTGCTGCCTGGGATTCTGGCGCTGCTGTTGCCGGTCCAGGCCACGCAGGCCCAGAGCCTCGACTGCCTCCTGCATTTGCAGAAATTCACCGCACACCGCGTTTCCAGTTCCGACCCCTCCAGCGGCAACATGGACATGCGACGCGTTAACGCGGGCCAATCTCTTACGCTTGCCAACTTGGAGGGCCCCGGCGTCATTACGCACATCTGGTTTACTCATCTCTATCCGTCGCGCAGCGCGCTGCGGAAACTGGTGCTGCGAATCTACTTCGATGACCCGGCTGAGCCTTGCGTGGAGTCCCCGTTGGGCGATTTCTTTGGCCTCGGCCACGCGCAGACCTACTCCTATGCCAGCCAGCCACTGGCCGCAGGCACACATGGCGGGCTCAACTCCTATTGGCCCATGCCCTTCAAGAAGATGGCGCGTCTCACTATCGCCAACGAGGGAGCGCAGGATTGCAGCGCGCTCTACTTCCAGGTTGATTATCGGAAGCTGGAGCAGCCGCTGCCCGACGGCCTGCATTTTTTCGCCGCCTACCGCCAGGCTTTTCCTCCACAGAAGGGAAAGCCTTACCTGATATTGCAAACTGACGGCGGCCAGGGCCATTTTGCCGGATGCAACCTGTCGGTTGAACAGCGGGATGAAAGCTGGTGGGGTGAAGGCGACTTCGCCATCTACGTGGACGGCGAAACCAAGCCCTCCATCGCGGGCACAGGTTCGGAGGATGATTTCGGCGGCGCCTGGTGCTACAGCCACGAGTTCGGCTACGCCCAGTTCGGCGCGCCGCTGCGCGGACGGTTTAACCAAGCGGGCATCCTGGAGCACTGCACCGCCGATCTCAAGGGCAAGGACCTGAACCAATGGCGCTGGCCGGAGGCCTGGAAACCGGGTGACTTGTGGAATGTCTATCGCTATCACCTGGCCGATCCGGTGCCATTCCGCAAGTCGCTACTGGTGAACATCGAGCACGGTTGGCAAGGGAATGAACGCTCAGACTGGTACTCCAGCGTTGCTTATTGGTATCAAACCGGTCGGCCGTCTGCCCGCGCGGAGCTGCCTTCGGTTCAAGACCGCATGCCACACTACCTGCGTCCGCATGACCATGGCGGCGGACGATGGGAGGGCGAAGATCTCGTGGATGCAGCCACAACTACCGGCGGGAAAGTCGAAGAAGCCGGCATGGCATTCTGGGGCGACCTGTTCAGCGGCCAGTACGCTCTCCAATGGGATGCTGTCCAAACCAACGCCACACTCACCCTCCCTTTCTCCATAGCCAAAGCCGGGCGCTACCGGGTCGTCACCCGGCTGAGCCGCAGCGAGCCGGGCGGCACCTTTGCGCTCCAGCTGGACGATCTAAAGCCCACCGACCCGATCAATCTCCACCAGCCAACCCCGATTCCCGGCCTATTTGAGACAGGGCCAGCTGAGGCCGAGCTCACAGCCGGACCTCATGTGCTCAAGTTCGTCAGCCTATGCCCGGATCAAAGGGCAAAAGGAAACCGGCTGCTGCTGGACAAATTCCAGTTGAGCGAAGCCAGGAAATGACCGGCAAGTGACCCCGGGAACTCTGGAATTGGCCGGTTGCAGGGGCTGGCAACGCGCCCCAAGAAGTGAGCAATGCGGGGATACTGCGGAGCGGCACCACCTCTACCAGCCTCACGTATAGCCATTTTTGCCGTATTGCCGTATTTTGCTGATAATTTTCCTTGCAGATTGCCCGTAAAATTGCAAAATTGGCCATTCGGGGTTGGTTCGGGCCTCGCGCCCGGTGGCTAAGACCGCCTGCCGGAAACAGCGTCAGGAGTTTGAGTTTTTGGTAGAATAATGTACATTGCAATTGCGTCAGCCTTCTGGTGCTTGCGGTCTTCGAACGCCTAAGTGGGCGGTCCGTGTAGATGTCCCAAAGATGAATTGCCGCCGTAGCACGCCCTGCGGAAATATCTGAACTAAAAGGGCTTGTGTGCGTCTGATTACTTATGGTCAACAGGAAAGAGAGCAAATCGGGTAACCGGGCTGGCCGTCGTGGCCGCCCCAGAGGGCGGCCGGCCGCCATTAGCACGCACCGCCCATTCCGCCGTTTCGTGATTTCCCATAAAGCGCACGGCCTCAACCGGTTACCCACAAAAGCCCCCTCCCATACTCAGCCGATTCAGCCGAAGGCCCGCACAGCTTCCCAAGCCAAGGCCACCTACGCCAGCAACCATCCGGCTCTGACTCCAGGCAAGCCCAGTCGAGCGGTGGATTTGACCGAGACCATCAAGACCCTCCTTCACCTGGCCCAAGAGCATGGGTTCGTCACCTACGACGACATCAACGACATCTTGCCGGACGGTCTCTCACCGGAGGACTTGGACGATCTCTACACGAAGCTGCGCAACCTCGACGTCGAGATAGTAGACCACGCGGAGGTGGAGCGAGCCAAACCCGCCGAACCTGAGGAAGAAGAAGACACCCGCCTGGAGGTATTGGATGACCCGGTGCGGATGTATATGAATCAGATGGGCAAGGTGCCCTTGCTGACCCGGGAGCAGGAGGTGGAAATCTGTAAGCGCATCGAGGAGGCGGAAGCCGACATTAAGCGGTTAGTCTATTGCCTCGGCTTCACCGCCAAGGAGCACATCGCCATCGCCGAGAAGCTTCTCTCCGAACCACCTAAGGAACGTTTCGACCGCGTGGTGGTGGACAAGAAGGTCCCCAACCGCGAGGCCCATCTCCGGGAGCTGCGAGCGTTAATCAAGACGGTCCGGGTGCTGGACACGAGCGTGGATGATAAGTTCATCGCCTGGCAGAAGTGCCCCACCCAGGGCCGCCGTCAGAAACTTCACCTCAAGTTCCAGAAGTTCGACCGGAAGCTGCAAGAGGTCTTCCCCAGGTTCTTTTACAAGCAAAGGGTTTTGGAGGACATGATCCTGGTGGCGAGCAACGTCCATGAGAAGTTCAAGGGCAGTCTGCGGCGCGTCGAGGAGCTGGAATCCCGGCGCAAATCGGCCGACCAACAGTCCGCCTTGCAAGCCGAACGCGCCAGGATGCGCGCCCTCGAGCAGTTCGTCCGCCTGCCCCGCGAAGAATTCTTCCAGACGCTTGAGCAGTTGAAGCGTGCCGCTGACAGGGCGCACCAGGCCAAAACCCACATGGCCGAAGCCAACCTGCGCCTGGTGGTGTCCGTAGCCAAGAAATACACCAATCGCGGACAGTCTTTCCTCGATCTGATTCAGGAAGGCAATATTGGCCTGATGAAAGGCGTCGAGAAGTTCGAGTATCGGCGCGGCTACAAGTTCTCCACCTACGCCATCTGGTGGATCCGGCAGGCAATAACCCGGTCCATCGCCGACCAGGCGCGCACCATCCGCATCCCGGTGCACATGATCGAGATCATGAACAAGCTCTGGCGCGCGCAAAAGCAGCTCACGCAGGAACTGGGCCGCGAGCCCACCCCCGAGGAGGTCGCCGACGAAATGCACATGCCGGTCTCCCGGATCAACGCGCTGTTGAAGATGGCCCAGCAACCCATCTCGCTGCACGCGCCGGTCGGGGACGACGGCGACGTGAGCGTGGGCGACTTTATCGAAGACAAGACGGCCGAAAACCCCTCGGACGTGACCAGCTACAGCCTGCTTAAAGAGAAGCTGGGCGACGTGCTGACCAGCCTCACCGAGCGGGAGCGGAAGATTTTGGAAATGCGCTTCGGCCTGGTGGACGGCTATGAGCGCACCCTGGAGGAAATTGGCAAGATGTACAGCGTCACCCGCGAGCGCATTCGCCAGATCGAAGCCAAGGCCCTGCGCAAATTGCGCCACCCCACCCGCGTCCGCCACCTGCAAGGCTTCCTCGACACCGAAGAGAAAGCCGCGTAGAGTTGGCGCTCGCCATGAAAGTCACTTACTACGGACACGCCTGCTTTGCGGCCCAGGTCGCGAACAAGACGCTGCTCTTCGACCCGTTCATCACTGGGAACGAACTGGCCAGGGCCATTGACGTGAAGCAAGTCCCGGCGGATTACATCCTTATTTCGCACGGGCACGCAGACCACATGGCCGACGCGGCGGAAATCGCCCGGCGGACCGGCGCGACCATTGTCTCCAATTACGAGATCACGGTCTGGTTCGGCAACCAGGGCCTTTCCAAAACCCACCCGCTGAACCATGGTGGGGGCTGGCAATTTGATTTTGGCCGTGTCAAGTACGTCAACGCCATTCACTCCAGCAGCCTGCCGGATGGGACCTACGCCGGCAATCCCGGCGGCTTCGTTGTCGAGAGTGCCGAAGGCAACTTCTACTACGCCGGCGACACCGCGCTGACGCTCGACATGAAGCTGATCGGCGATTCCACCAGGCTGCTGTTTGCCGCGCTGCCCATCGGGGACAATTTCACCATGGGTGTGGACGACGCCATCAAGGCTGCCGAGTTCGTCCGCTGTTCGGAAATCCTCGGCTTGCATTACAACACCTTTCCGCCCATCAAGATTGATCCGTCCGCCGCCATCGAGCAATTCAAGGCGGCGCGCCAGCGCCTGCACCTGTTGCTGCCGGGCGAAAACCACAATTTCTAGGGATTGACAGAGGGCTGTGGCTAAGGGAGATAATTCTGCCGGCTTGCCAGAGTAGCTCAGGGGTAGAGCAGAGGACTCATAAGCCAATTCCCAATCTCACGTTTCCCTAACATTTGCGCTATTATTTCACTCCTTGCTTGCCATTTGCCAAACTATTTGGCAAATTAGGGGCAAATGAGAGCACGTGCAAAGAACGGCAGCAAACCCGGACCAAAAGGAAAGGGCGTCTTCCGCGTCATCGCCTTCACCAACCCCGGCGGTGCCACTGCCTATCGCGTCACCGGTTGGACCCTCAATGGCGAGCGAATCCGCCAGAATTACAGCACGCACGGAGAGGCCGTCGCCCGCCTGCAGGAGCTCGAGATTCAGACCGCCAATCTCCAGGGTGCCGCGCGTCCCGTGATCACGCGGCTAACGCCCGAGCAGGCCGCCGAAGCCGAGGTAGCTTACGCCCAGCTCGAAGGTCGTCCCCTTCTCGTCGCCATCCGTTTCTTCCTGGACAACTACCGCGACCCGCTCAAGAAGTGCAGCGTAGGGGACGCCTTCAGCGCGTTCGTCGCCGAGAAGAAAGCCGCCAACAAACGCCCCCTCACCATCCGCAACCTCGAAACCAAATGCCGTGCCCTTAAGGCCGACCACGGCAAGAAGCTCGTCAGCGATATTTCCGAAGACCTCGTTCGCGACCTCATCAACCAACCTGGCCGCGGCCCCGTAGCACGCGACAACTACCGGCGCGTCCTCAACGGCTTCTTCGCTTGGGCCCAGGAGAAAGGCTTCACCCCGGTCAACCCCGTCGCCAAAATCGACCGCATCGAATCCGACGAAGCCGAGCCAGCCGTTCTGTCCCTTGACGAGTGCACTGCCCTCATGAACGCTGCTCGCGCCCATAAGGAAGGCAAGCTTGTTCCTTTCGTCGCCCTCGCTCTCTTCGCCGGCCTGCGCCCTGACCAAGAGCTGAAGCGCATCTCCTGGAGCAACATCGACCCAGAGTCCGAGACCATCACCGTCAGCGGCAAAGTCGCCAAGATGCGTGGTCGCCGCACCATCGAGGCCGTCCGTCTCACGCGAAAGGACGCCACCGGCCAGGAAATCAAACTCCCTTCCAATCTCTTCCAATGGCTTTCGCCACACATTGCCCGGCGCACCCCGATCAAAGGCACCAACTGGCGCCGCGACTTCGATGCCATCAAGCGCACCGCCGGCTTCGGCCCCAAGACCGAAGACAAGACCAAGCCCCAGCTCAAGCCGTGGGTTCAGGATTACCTGCGCCACACCGCGGTCAGCTACCACTACGCCCTATATGAGCACGAAGGCAAAACCGCCAAATGGGCCGGCAATTCCCCCGACATCGTCCACCGCAAATACAAGGGCCTTGTGAAACCTGCCGACGTTGCGAAGTTCTGGTCCATCGTCCCAGAGGCCCCCGCCAACGTAGTCCATCTCCAAAAGGAGAAAGTCGCCTGATCCTTCCCAAGCGTAGCTCTGGCCCCCACTCGGCCAACGCCGCTACCATACTTTACATTTGGTAAACCTTTCAGCATAGTCCAATGGCATGATTCAACGACCATTTTGGCGGCAGCGTATTGAGGACGCTTGGCGGGAGGCCCCCATCGCCTGGCTCTGCGGTGTTCGGCGCTCCGGCAAAACCACCCTCGCCGAAGCCCTCGGCGCCGACCGCGCAATCTACGTCAACTGCGATCTGCCCGTCGTCGAGGACATGGTCCGCGACCCGCAGATGTTCTTTCGCTCCTGCACAAAGCCGATCGTGGTCTTCGACGAGATCCACCAGCTTCACGATCCCACCCGTCTCCTGAAAATCGGCGCCGACATATTCCCCAAATTGCGGATTCTGGCCACCGGCTCCTCCACCCTCGCCGCCAGCAGAAAATTCCGGGACACTCTGACTGGCCGCAAACGCACGGTTCACCTTCTGCCCGTAACCTGGGACGAGCTGCCGGCCTTTGGCGTGCCCCTGCCGAAGCGACTCTTCCACGGCGGCCTGCCAGCCGCACTTCTCGCCGACACCAAACGCCCTGCGCTCTACCGCGAGTGGATGGATTCATTCTTCGCGCGCGACATTCAGCGGCTCTTCGGTTTCCGCGATCTGGATCGCTTTAACGCTCTCTTTGAATATCTCCTCCGGCAGAGCGGTGGACAATTTGAAGTGACCAGGACGGCCTCGGCCATCGGCATCACCCGCGCGACTGTGGAAAGCCACCTGCGCGCTCTCGACATCACCCACGCCGTCACGGTGCTGCGTCCCTTTCACGGCGGGGGACAAAACGAGATTGTCAAGCAGCCCAAGGTCTATGCGTTCGACACCGGCTTTGTGAGTTTTGCACGCGGTTGGGATCCGCTGCGCCCGGACGACCTCGGCCAGCTATGGGAACACATTGTGCTGGAACATCTACAGGCTCATCTGCCGGACACCCCTCCCCGCTACTGGCGTGACAAACAGGGGCGCGAAGTGGATTTCGTCCTCGCGCACCGTCGCGATGCGGTGGACGCCATCGAGTGCAAATGGGACGCGAGCTCGTTTGAAAGCTCGGCCCTGAAGCTCTTCCGAAGCTACTACCCGAAGGGCCGCAACTATCTCGTGACCCCCTCGGCAGACCAAGCCTACGACAAGCACTACGGTAACTTGGCGGTGCACATTTGCACGCCGATGGAAATTCGCGCATAGGAGAATCTTCCCCGACGGGCTAACGTTGTCCCGAAGGGATTTATATTTCTTCCCTGATCTGTCCTACGAAATTCGTCGAAACACTCAGTATAGCCCTACAAAATAAGGGGAATGCGCGTACCCGCCGAGCGCCTCAATCACATGAAATCAACTCAAATAGCCTGAAATAGTTGAAGTCTGGCAGGCGATGGCAAACGGCACTAGCTATCACACCTGCACTCTAAAGGCTACAAATCTCATGTCAGCGAACTGGAGCTGGATTCGAGGCGAGCCGGGACGGACGCGGGCTTGCTCGTAGGATTCGTCCATCAGTGCCCGCCGGAGGTTTTCAAGCCACGAATGCCTTCAGACTGGCTAAGCTTCGACCATGTGAATCCATAGAGCGCGATCAGCGCGAAGCAGACCAAGGGCATCCAAAAGCTGACTGACATATTGTAGATGTCACCGAGGTGCCCCATCAATTTCGGCATGAGCGCACCCCCCGTAATCGACATGACGATGAAGGCCGAGGCCTTCTTCCTGGACTGGGTGCCCAAGCCGTGAATGCCGAGGGCGAAGATCGTTGGGAACATGACGGACATGAAGAAGAAGGTCAGGAAGACCGCAATGACCGAAATCCAGCCAAGCTTGAGCACCACAACGCTGCAAAGGAGGACATTGAGGAAGGCGTAAGTTCCCAGCACGCGGTGCGCGGGAGCCTTGCTGATCACGGCGGCCCCGACAAACCGGCCGAGGCAGAACAGGACAAAGCCCACACAACCCAGCAGCCGGGTTGCTCCCTTCTCGTTCACAAAATAGGCGCCGTCCCGCAGGACGGCATTGCCGCTGATCAACCAGCCATCCATGGTTGCCCTGGAGATCGCCGGCATCTCGGAGATGATGTAGTTGATGAAGAAACTGAAGATGCCGGCTTGAGCGGCGACATATAAAAACTGGGACAACGTTGCCGAGGAGAAGTGCGGGTGCGCCCAAATATTGTGGAAGGTGATGCTCTTTGCTATGGGGACCAGCATTAAGCCGGCAACCACCAGAGGGAGCCCGACGATGATTGGCACCAGGCGCGCGGTGTTCTCCTCACTGACACTGCAGGCGGGCAGGATCAAATGCAAAATCATGTAGGCAGCGAAGCCCAACACGCAAACGTTAAGGAACATCAGGCAGTACATCAGGATGCGGTTGTATTCTTTGGCGCGCTGCGCGGGGGTATCGGGCAGAGGCAGGTTGTCGTCCGTGTGATAGGCATCCTCCGTCCGTATATCGGGCACGTTGGCAAAAAAGAAAATCACCGCCAGAATGAGCACGATGATCGCTATCCCCAGATAGGGGATGTATAGCCGGCCGTGCGCCACCTCAACCCCGCCGTCTGAATAGAAATACGCTCCACCCACGATGGGACCAAGGATCCAGCCGATGCCATTGAACGATTGGGCCAGGTTGATGCGGGCGGGACCGCGCTCCTTGGGGCCCAACACCGTGGTGTAGGGATTGGCGACCGTCTCCAGCACCGTCAAACCCATGGCGATCAAGCATACTCCCAGCAGAAAAGCCCAGAATGCCGAGATGTGCGTCGCTGGCATGAACCAGAACCCACCCAGCGAGACGAGCACGAGTCCAAAGAGGATGCCGCCCTTATACCCGAATCTCCGTGTCAGCAGGCCCGCGGGCAGCGCCATGAGGGTGTAGCCCATGTAGTGGGCAAACTGCACCCATGCCGACTGTGCCTTGGTCAGATGGAGCTGGTCCTGAAAGTGTTTGTCCATCACGTCAATCATCCCGTTGCAGAACCCCCAGAGCAGAAACAGCGAGGTGACGAGGATGAACGTGAATGTCACGTTCTTTCCGTCATCCGTTACGAACATACTCTTCTTGGAATCGCTCATAATTCTGCGCTGAAGTGTCTGCCTGGGGTCTTGCCCAGCAACTCACCGGTCTACGTGTTAAGCGCCGTGTGCAGTCCAAAAGCTTGGCTTCCAAGGCCGTACTCCCCCCCACTTACCGTCCGGAGTGAGATATTCTCTGGGTTGCAAGTGGTGTTTTCATGAAAGTTATTCACAGAGCT